>CAYNPR010000224.1:0-2800 GCA_964399115.1 uncultured bacterium
TATCCTTATCCACAGGTGACCGTCACGGATCGTCTTAAAAGTGGTGGGATGGAATACCCTATGTTGGTGATGAATGGGAGAGATAGTGAAGGATTAATCGTCCATGAGGTTGGTCACATTTATTTCTATGGAGTCCTGGCCAACAATGAAGTGGATGAAGCCTGGCTGGACGAAGGATTTACCACAACACAAACCCTGCATTACATGATGAATCGTTATGGCCCCCATGGTTTTGACGTGGATAATACCGATTGGTACAAGGATTATCAGAAAAAATATTGGCCCATGAATAATGATCTACATTCCGACCAATGGTCCGCCATCGATTTTATCCGGAGTGGTTTTGACGAACCCATCAGTCGATCCTCCTATTTGTACGATAATGGCCGAGCCTATCGAAGCAACGCATATACGAAACCTTCTCTCATGCTCACTGAATTAAAATATATTCTTGGAGATTCAGTTTACTACGCTGCTATGCAGCATTATTATGATAAATGGAAATTGAAGCACGTTAATGAACTGAGATTCACCGATGCCATTGAAGAATTTACGGGTCAGGAATTAGACTGGTTTTTTGATCCCTGGCTCCATACGGTTCGCCGGTTGGATTATGGGATAGATTCCTATAAAAAATCTCGAAACAATGATGGATCTTGGACAATAGATCTTGGAATCAAAAATCATGGAACCCGGTTTTTACCTCAATTAGTGGAAACTAAATTTGCCGACGGGACCGTGGATCGCCGCTGGTGGAAAAACCATCTATGGCGGTACGAGGATGTTTTTACCTATACGGTTGATGAAAAACCTGTTTCCGTTACACTTGACCCGGACGTACAAACTGTGGATCTGGATTACCGGAACAATGCAACCGGTATGATGAATAAACAAATTTTGTTTGCATGGCCTGGATTGTGGTACAACCCACGGGACCAATACGTCTTGAGCTGGATGCCGACTTTTTATTATCACGAAGCAACGAGCGGATTTTCTCCTGGAATTACTCTGGATTGGGATTATGGCCCATATCAATCCACAACGTTTCGCCTGAATTATGCTGAAGAATCCAAGGATCTATTCTGGTACGTCAATGGGTGGCGTGAACCCGTTCAAATTTTCCCAAGGACCACTTTTCATTACTGGGCCTTTCAACGGCCGGGAGTTTCGGAATACGGCGGGGAAATTGAAAAGCAGTGGAACAGAATATATGGCAGGACACCAACCCATACGTTTGCTCTTGGATTCTACGTACAGCCGGATTATGACTCCACGCGTGCAACTCCTTTGGGATTCTATACGGATGGGAAACTTGGTATTGGATATTTGAATTATCAAACCAGTCTGGGTCCTGTCCATTTAAACCTGAATGGCGCATCAACGCTTGGGGATCTTTCAACATGGTCCTTCAATCGGTTGACGGCTACCGGGACTTTCAGCGCCAAAAAAGGAAGATTCAAATTTAATCAACGATTCATTGCCGGAAAAATATGGACAGGTGAGACCGGAGTTCCTGGGCAGGAGGGTTATAATATTGAAGGGAACAGTTCAGGCGATTTGCTTCGAAAAAACTATCTTGTTGACCAATTTTACGGTCAGGACACCCTGTTTGCCCATTATCACATGCCTGGTGAAGGAAATCTCCGTGGCTTTGTTGGGAAAGGAGAGCGCGGAGCAGAAGCATTGACCGCATTTAGTTCTGAAGGAACGTTTTATAAGAAGATTCCGAAAATAAATCTTGGTGCAGAACTGGCAGCTTTTATGGATGGCGGACTGTTTTGGGACCGAACAGACCTTTCAAAAGGAGATTACACCAAACGCGCCTTGATGGATGCGGGTGTTGGATTGCGTTTTGACGTATCCATTTTCGAACAGGGCCTCTATTTGAGAATTGACCTTCCATTTTTCACCTATAGCGATTCAAGAGATGAAAAAAGCAAAGTGGATTGGAATGCTTGGGTCATCAGTTTTCAGCGAAGCATTTGAAGGGTATGGGGCTCATTTATTTGCCTTAATTAGGTCCTTTTTACGTATACTTACGTCCATCGTCTCAGGAAAGATAAATTTAATTGAAATTGTGACGGACTTCACTAAATTTGGCGGTCAAAGATTTACGTTACTTTGAGAGTCGGTAGACTATTCATTATTTTAAAACCTGATATGGAGAATTAACCGTGAGAAAAAAGCTATCCACAATTTCATTTTTTATGATCATAAGCGTTAGCGTTTATGCCCAGGATTTATGTCCTGCAAACGGAATAGACGTGTTCGGGGGCGACATGCAGAATATCGTTTCGTGGGGTGAACCCGTCGGCGACGTTGCCTGCGGGGATTTTCCCGTAAATGAAATGCCATTTAGTCACCAATATTCAAATGTTGGTATGGGAGATGACTGGCTTGTCCAAGGTTCCCAAGGTGAAGATGTTGCTTACACACTGAATGTGGATGAAGCCACCACCTATGATTTTACACTTTGCTTTGACTATACGGATTATGATACGAAGATTGAAATATTTACGAACAATCCAGAATGTACAAGTCCCGTTTCAACTGGTAATTATAACGATGACGATGGTGCTAACTGTACGAATTATAATCCGGACGCTGGCTATCCGCCTAGCGGTCTTTGGGCAGTAACACTCCAACCCGGGCAATACTATGTGGTTGTTGATGGGTTCGCGGGTGGAACAGGCAACTATGAAATTTCCATCAGTTTAACTGGTGGCAGGGATGATGAAGAGTACACAGGGAATACGATTAAGGATGCATGGCCCCTTGAACAAGTGAAAATGGCGGAAGA
>CAYNPR010000225.1:0-2794 GCA_964399115.1 uncultured bacterium
ATTGACCAGCATTGTGCATAAAGTTTATTTTATATTGTCTGTTCGATCAAGGCAATCACTTCGCCGTCATCAGGAAAACGCTCCAATGCCTTTTTTGAAAAAATCAATTCTCCATCCAAAGTTATTTCATACACACCGCCACCGCTTGAAATCAGTTTTGTCTCAATACCGGAAAATTTGGATTTGAGTTCAACCTCCAGACCGGAAGCTCTGGGCAAATAGTTTCACTGAGCACAGTATTCAATGGACACTTTCATTTTGTCTCCTCTTCATTCTTGGCTGTTTCAAACACATTTAAAACATCAGTAGGATGTGTTTTCAAATTTACTTCATCAATGATGTGAATCAGTATTCCTTGTTCGTCAATTATGAAAGTTTTCCTGGATGCGAATAGGAATTTGTTGACTCCATATTGTTTCCCAACCACTTTTTCTGAATCCGATAAAAAGTTAAAAGGAATATTAAACTTCTCTTTAAACGCTTTTAAACTTCCAATTGAATCATAACTGATGCCTAGCACCGCAATTCCTAATTCTTTATATTTTTCAGATTCATCCCGGAATCCACATGCCTGTTTCACTCATCCGGGTGTATCTGCTTTTGGAAAAAAGTAAACCACCAGTTTTTTATCTTTATAATCAGACAATGAATGTGGATTGCCATCCTGATCTTGTAATGAAAAAAAAGGCGCGGGTTTTCCAATCTCCGGCATTTTTCCAAATAAGGACATCATGGAAATTCCTGCAATCAAAAGCCGTTTCACAGAACCAAATCGAGCACAGCCATATAATGACTGGCGCACCCGCCCAATACGAACACATGCCAGATTGCATGATTGTAGGGCAGTTTTTCCCAGAGATAAAAAATGATTCCTATCATGTAGAATGCACCTCCGATTACAATTAAAAGCAGAGAAAATTCTGGAATATTTTCAAGCATTTCTCTGATGGCTATGACGCAAAGCCATCCCATAAGCACATATAAAAATACAAATGGTTTTACTACCTGATTCTGGTAATATAATTTCAGCATAATCCCAGTGATCGCCAATGCCCAAACTATGGATAAAATGGACCAACCCCAGGGACCGCGCATACTTATGAGACAAAAGGGTGCATATGACCCAGCAATTAAAAGAAAGATCGCAGACTGGTCAACAGTCTGGAAGATTATTTTCCATTTGGGTGACCGAATCGCGTGAAAAATGGTCGACGATAAAAAAACGATCAACATGGTAGTGCCAAAAATCCCAAAACTGACCTGTTCCCAAATTCCACCATTCATGATCGCATAATATAATAAAAATCCCAACCCCACAGCACTGGCGATAACACCAATACCATGGGTCATCAAATTGGCAATTTCTTCTTTGTCCAAAATTAATTGTTGATTTGTTTTCATTTGGAAGGAATATAAACTAATCAAGACGAAAGAAGAATGGTATTAAATTTTACTTATGAATTCATCTGAAATACAATCTATCGCAAAGCGCGTTATAGAAATCGAAGCAGAAGCCGTTTCTTTGATAGGGGATCGCATCGATGAAAACTTTGAATTAGCAGTTCAAGCTATCTTGAATTGTACCGGTCGCCTCATTGTTTCCGGTATGGGAAAGTCAGGTCTAATATCACAAAAAATAGCTTCCACCATGGCATCGACCGGCACACCTTCCCATTTTGTACACCCGGGGGAAGCAACCCATGGCGATCTGGGTATGATCACCAAAAAAGACGTGTGGCTAGTGGTCAGTAACAGTGGTGAGACCATGGAATTGATCCAGATCCTACCGGCAATTCAGAAGAAAAGTGTAACCATTATTGGATTGATAGGGCGACAAAATTCCACTTTGGCTGATCGATCGGATATTTACCTGGATATATCCGTAGAAAAGGAAGCCTGCACACTGGACCTTGCACCTACGGCCAGCACCACAGCAACCCTGGCAATGGGAGATGCATTGGCTGTATCCTTATTGGAAGTTCGCGGATTTAATAAAGAAGATTTTGCCGAACTTCATCCTGGAGGTATGCTGGGGAAACGACTCTTACTAACCTTGGATCAATTGACGCATACAGGAGATGAAATACCATTTGTGAATCAAACCGCAAGCATCAAGGACGCCTTGCTGACTATTTCGGAGAAAGGATTAGGCGTTACGGGTGTTCTGAATGGAAAAGACGAATTAGTCGGAATGATTACTGATGGAGACATTCGACGGGGTTTGGAAAATAATGGAAATCAATTATTTGATAAAACTGCTGAATTCCTCATGTCTAAAAAACCAAAATGGGTTACTTCCGACACCTTGGCATTGTCGGCACTTGAACTCATGGAAAAACATTCCATCACAAGTCTTTTTGTTTATTCCGATGACAATTTAAAAAAACCGGATGGAATCGTCCACATTCACGATATCCTGAAATCAGGCATACAGTAATGTCTAGATTTATTTTTCTATTTCTTGTGATTATGGGCTGCAGTGCTAAAAAGCCTGTCAATATTTATGAATCTGAAGAATTTAAAGCACTTTCCGATAAAGATATACTTGCAGGAGAATCAATCTGGGCGACAACTTGTTTCCGCTGTCACATGTACGGATCAAATGGCGGGGTAGTGCTTACAGACAAAGCATATTGGGATAAAACGGCTGCTAAAGGCTTTGATGAACTATATAGTAATGTGTTAAATGGTAAGGAAGGTGTAAGCGGCGTCATGCCTCCAAGAGGTTTATGCAATTCCTGTTCGGATGATGAGATAAAAAAATCCGTCTATTATTTTTTCCATTTGGCAAAGA
>CAYNPR010000226.1:0-2783 GCA_964399115.1 uncultured bacterium
CTTCTCCATTACCCCAGCCCCAGTCACCGGTACCTATATCATAACCCCACTTACTTTCATCAATTTCCGGTCCATTGAATTCGTCCGACCACACCAAAACCCACGCATCATCATCAATACAATCAGGATCATCTGAACAATTCGAATCATCACAATCTGTGAACCCGTCTTCATCATTATCGATCCCATCACTGCAATCTGTCTCAACTTCTCCACAGAAACCATCCATGCAAAAGCCGAAACATGCATCAACAACCATGTCAGCATCACCAACGACTACCTCCCTGTCGCTCCACTGCCCAACGGCACAATCTTGGCCAGATAGATCTTCCCAACCACTTCCAGTATCCCAATCTGTCCACCAACCATTTCTATATTTATAAGTATATGTTCCAGGATTTAAATTATCTACTGTATATGACCATACACCATCTTGGTCGTCATCCGTCATGACAAAACCAGGCTCAGGCCAAAAGAAACCCATCCACAAAGTGGGGCCTTCATTTTCTACATCCTCCTGAGACATATCCACATTAAATGTAACATTCACACCGGACACCAGAACCGGACACAATAAAATCATAAATAATGTTTTCTTAATCAGATTAATATTCATTTTATGAATAGGTTTGAAAATTAGTCCAATAATTATTCGCATGCTATACACCCGCTAAAACAAATAACTGGCAGAGTCGTATCCGATTCCATTACGGATAATGTCCTGTTATTAAATTGTCCTTCACCACAGTCATCTGGGACAGATTCCCATCCTCCAGCCCAAGTATCCGGATAATGCCCATTCCTGTACTTATAGGTATAATTTGAGTTATTTGGAAAGATCAAGGTAATCTCCCATAGCGTTGTGTCGGCCACAGGTTGCATCTGAAGGCCACCGGGCTGGCCTGAACTGATATTCCCCCCGGAAAGCCAGACACCCGTTCCGCTTATCGTCTGGCCTTTCATGTCTACTTGAAACGTTGTGTTAACGTTATTTGAAGAATCACTTTTTTTGAAAACCCTGACGTAATCTACTTCCATTTCCATTGGAAATGCATTGGGGTCAATCCCCTGAACACCGCCCCAATCACCTCCGATAGCAAGGTTAAGAATAACGTAATGGGAATGATTGAATGGCCATTTGTTTTCATCTCCACCGCTGTCATTGTAAATAAAGAAATAGGGTTCATCATCCACCAGATAACGAATATAGGTGCTGTCCCACTCCAGGGAATAAACGTGAAAAGAATCCGTGGCGGTTGGAACAGTTACCTGACCGGATTTTTGGGTGCCAATCATATGATTATAATCCGTCGTATGAATTGATGCATGTATATTCCCGTCATCATAGCCCACATGTTCCATGATATCGATCTCTCCGCAGTGGGGCCATCCTGCAGTGGAAATGTTAGAACCCAGCATCCAGATCGCCGGCCAGGATCCGTTTCCCTTGGGTAACTTTGCCCGTATATCGAATCTTCCATAAGTCCAGGTCTCCAGTCCATTTGTGTTTACTCTTCCGGACGTAAAATCAGCATTATAGTCAGTGCCGGTATAATCTGTCCCGGTATAACCAGGATCAATTAAACCACGAATGACCAGGTTACCATCTCGGATAAATAGGTTCGTATCCCTGTCTGTGTATGCCTGGGATTCATTATTGACCCAGCCGGGTCGCCAGAGAAGCTTATTCCATTTTTGGTCGTCAATGGCACTTCCATCAAATTCATCGTTCCAAACCAGGGCCCAATCTTCCATATTTGTTTCTGGGAGAAGTGAAGCAGAACCTATTTTTTCTTCACAAACAGTTAGAAACGAAAGAAAAACCGCCGGTGAGATTAGAGTCATTATTTTGTGTATCATTTAAAATTCCTTTTTGCGACCATAATCCAATCTATTATCATTGGTATATACCGGGAAAGGGGGAACAACTTTGGGGAATGGCACTCCTTGCTGATGAACGGTCATATCAACGGTGGTCAATTCGATTGACTCAAATAACTCTGTGTTAATTTCAATGTTGTCAGAATAGACTGTTTGAAGAGAATCCACCAAAGGTTTTAAGTTATTTGCAATGTCTTCTGCATCTCCGTTTAACATATTTTTTTCTTCCAATAAGGCGTTACGGTAAAAACGTGCCGTATAAGAATCGTGCCATAATTCTCTATTGAGTGTTACGGTCTGTGATTCCTCATAGTCTTTTCTATAGCAGTATTTAGTAATTTCAATGTCCTGGATCAGATCAGCAATAGCATATTTAAGCTGTTCCTGAAATTCATTATGGCTCATTTTCTTTTTTCTAAAAACAAGTGGATGCTTTCTGAGTTCTTGGTGGAAAATCTGGATGGTCCATGGTATATTATCTACATGGAATAGAATATCAGCTTCTGTAAATGATTCTGAGGGTGCATTGATAAGACTATCGTGAATAAAATCAAGCTCTGGATCAACCCACAAAGATAAATTTAATTGAGCCTGTTTTACTGAATCGGATTTCAGATAAACATCCATGACCTTTTCTGCATAGACAGTGAAAACACTTGAATTCAATTCTAAATGTTTTCCTTTCATGATATTTTTTACCCATTCTTTGTATGTTTGTTCTGCACGATTTTTCTGCAGTCTTTCCTGCACGTCATCCAGTCTTAGGGATCTTTCTGATTCCGTGACCGCAGGTCTGTCAATCCAACCATTAACCTGAAGGAGGAGGAAGGTTTTGTCCTCAGTGGTTAAGGGTCCTATGATAGATCCCTTTTTTATACTTGAATTAAAAATAGCATTGTGTA
>CAYNPR010000227.1:0-2771 GCA_964399115.1 uncultured bacterium
GCAAAAAAAACAAAGAAAGTGGAAGCTTCGATCCTGATACCTTGGGGATTCATCGTTTCCATCGCACACTTCCCCGGTGCGGAAGGGTTTGATCTTCCCAGTCCCTTCGATCAGCATATTGGTTTCGAATAAACCAAGTGTCCACACCAGCCATCCACATTTCAGGATTGATCAAATCCTATGATGACGTTCACGCTCTCCGTGGAGTGGATATAACCATTCAGGAGGGTGAATTCTTTGGTCTTCTTGGACCCAATGGTGCAGGCAAAACCACAATCATCAATATTATCACGGGTCTTGTCTTTAAAAATGATGGGATCACGGAAGTTCTTGGCAGAGACACCGTAAAAGATTTTCGATTTACCCGTTCAAAAATTGGGATTGCTGCGCAGGAACTTTCCGTTGACTGGTTTTTCCCCATCGAAAAGCTCCTTTACTTCCAGGCTGGGTATTATGGTATTTCACCCAAAAAAGCCAAACCGCAGATCGAAGATTTGTTGGGACGATTAGGACTCTCTGGAAAGCGAGATTTTCGTTTGCGACAACTTTCCGGTGGGATGAAACGAAGATTCCAATTGGCGAAAGCACTTGTCCACAATCCGGATATTATCATTTTGGATGAACCAACGGCTGGAGTAGACGTGAAACTCAGACGGGATCTATGGCAATATCTTCGGAACCTCCATTCTAAGGGCAAAACCATTCTCCTCACCACACATTACATAGAAGAAGCGGAATTACTTTGTGAAAAAGTAGCCATCATTAACAAAGGGGAAATCCTTGAGGAAGGATCGCCAAAAGAATTGACTCGGGAATTAGGTAAGGCGGGCATTACAGTTCAATTGGGAAATGTTGGAAATGAGTTAGAATCATGTTTAACCGGCTATACATTTACCATTAAGGAAAACAGGCTTCATTTTTCCGTAAAAGATCCGGATTCAGCGATGCCGGAAATCATCCAAAAACTTTCCGCTGCCGATGTTCAGATCCAAAGTATAGAATCGAATGTTTCTTCACTTGAAGACGTATTTCTAAATTTGACAGGAAAAGGGATCAACGAATGAATTGGGTTGGGCTTTATACCCTAATCAGACGCGAAGTCGGTAGATTCTTTTCCGTTTATCGTCAAACCGTTCTTCCGGGATTGATTTCATCTGCACTTTATATTCTAATTTTTGGATTTACGCTGGAACAACGAATCTCCGAAATACAGGGCGTTTCATATACACTATTCATTTTACCTGGACTAATCATGATGAACACTCTGACCAATGCAACGGCAAATACATCTTCATCCATGCTTCAAATGAAACTTCTACAGCAACTTCCAGATCTTCTAACGGCACCTTTATCCGGTTTGGAGATTTCACTGGCATACATAATCGGGGGGGCGGTCCGTGGTACAGTGAACGGTATTCTTGTTCTTTGCCTAGGTGTATTCCTCATTGATTTTCAAGTCCAAGATATTATTGGGACAATCGGGTTTATCGTTTTGGTATCGTGGGCATTTGCCAGCATGGGACTTATCCTGGGACAACTTGCTGAAAATTGGGACCAAATGGCTATGATGCAGAATTTTTTCCTGACTCCATTAAGTTTTCTTGGTGGTATTTTTTATTCCATTCACATGTTGCCAGACTGGGCGCAAAACCTCAGTTTTGCAAATCCAATCTATTATATGATCAATGGTATTAGATTTACAATATTGGGCGTCAGTGATTCACCAGTGAATGCAAGTTTTTGGATGGCGCTTTTATTGACCGTGTTATTCACAACTGCGGCCATTCTTCTCATGCAAAGTGGAAAAAAAATAAAACAATGATAAAACAATTTCTCATCTTCATCATTTTTTCATTTTTATATGCTCACGATCCTCTCTCGATCAACCCTGAGTGGACATACTATACACGGCTGGGCGTTGTAGACGCAAGCCTTGAAAGTCAGGGAATCGCAACTTATGGTAGATTAAAAAGAATAACCGGGCATATGTTTATGGACATCAGATTCTATGGGCATTTTTTCAAAAAGGATGCCGATTTGAGAATACGCCAGAAAACCAGTAGGAGATTTTTAAAAATACCCCGGCTTTACACTTATAATACTCTGGTATATCAAAGGAACACATTGGTTGACGTGAATTTACGATATCATTACAACCAAGGACTGGGCTGGCTAATTCAAAAATCCAAAAAAGGCAATATGACTCTTGAGGCAGGCATTGCATTTGATAATTCTGATTATTTGAACACATCGCAAAAAACTTCTTATTTAAAAACCGGATTTACTTTGGATAAGGACCTACCAAATTTCAGCACAAAACTGGAAATGGATTATTGTCATCAATTTAGCGAAATCATAGAGAATACGGAGCTTACACGTTTTCAATTTGTTGGGGAAATTCAATGGTATTTTAGAAACAATACATCCGTCATTTGTGGATTTACCCACGAATACCCTATCCATCAATCCTTTAATTTTAAAACAGCTTCCCTGTTCCTAACTTTGGCGATCACAAACTCGCTCCCATGGAAAATCTAATGAAAACGATTCAAATCTTACTCATTTGCATAATGGGACTGTCTGGTCTCTTCCCTCAAAAATTGGATGAAAATCTCAGTCTTGATAAAAAATCTCTTATGATACTTCCCGCTACACAAGATAATGAAAAAGAATTAGCAGATAAAGTATTGTCAATCATATCAGAGCAGGCCACTGCCTTAGGTAGATTTGAAGTGATTGACCGCAATCTTGTAGATGAGATTTTGGAAGAA
>CAYNPR010000228.1:0-2761 GCA_964399115.1 uncultured bacterium
CATACAGACTAACGTAGTCGGCCTTGATGACGATATCACAGTTGGTTACGAAAAAAGATTGTTTGAACTGGTCATCTAAAAAACGCAGACTTCCAGCTGTGCCAAGGGGTTCCTTTTCTTCAACAAAGTGGACTTGGTAGTCCGGATGCAATTCCTCGAAATATGCTTTCAAGATTTTGCTTTTGTAGTTCACCGTCATATGAAAGTCAGTACAACCAATATCGGTAAAACACTTAATAATGTGCTCAATAATTGGTTTTTCGCGAACAGGCACTAAAGGCTTGGGCAGAACCTTTGTAAACGGTTCCAAGCGGGTGCCTTTGCCACCAGCCATGATCACCACTGGAACGTTCCTCAGTGTTTTTGATGGCTTACTTCCGCCGTTCATAGCGGACCAGATAATATAATCTACCACAACGTGTTCTTTGTCAACGATGGGTATCAGGCCTAGCTTCTTTCTTCGCAACAACTGCATAGCTTCTTCTTTCGTGTAACTGCCCTTTACCAGGAATGTGGGGTTGGTATTGAAACTTTCAGTAATCTGCGCAGAAAACTTAGCCCCCGCCAAAATACTGCGGCG
Organism: uncultured bacterium; assembly: GCA_964399115.1. Taxonomy (GTDB): domain Bacteria; phylum Fidelibacterota; class Marinisomatia; order Marinisomatales; family UBA1611; genus CAYNPR01. The sequence continues at coordinate 581 of CAYNPR010000228.1, forward strand.
CAGGTCGCCATCTGTTAGGGTACCAAGAAGTACATTATTTTCATCCACTACCAGAAGACAATTTTCTGCAGTACGATTCAAAGCCTTCATAGCATCGCTAATGGTAATACTATTTGCTATGGTCAGATTTTTCATAGATCATAGAATGTTTTCTTAAGCTCTTGCGGCAATTCGATAGTTTGCAAGATTTTCAATATCTTCTCTGAGGTGCGGCCATTACCATATGGATTCTTAACACTCTTTAACTTTTTTTGAAAAGTTTTTGAATAAAGTTTATTAATGGCGTCACGAACAGATTTTTGAGTAGGTTCGCAATCGATTACACTGTCTGCTTTCAATCGCCCTTTCTGTCGATCACCCATATTGATGGTACCTATTTTGAATGAAGGCGCTTCCGCCAATCCGCTGGATGAATTGCCAATGATTCCATCTACAAATTGCAGGGTTGATAAATAATTCAAATGTCCCATAGAAGCAAATAAAATGGACCTTTGTTTATGACTTAATACGAACTTTTTTATCATCTGTTTAATAATTCTACCATCTGAATCGGCATTGGGCATGGTAAAAATGAGGTAAACATCATGCAATTCATCCAACACATTTAGTAGAGATTGAATATGCTTTTGTGATGTTTGTTTTTCTAGGGTGACAGGGTGATAGGTAATAAGCAGGTTTTTCTTCCCAAACTTTACAGCCGTTTTCTTCATCAGTTCTTTTTTGGTAAGAAGTTTGGCTTTCTTAATAGCGTCAACACCCAGACCACCCACATTAAATACACGTTTTGGATTTTCGCCAAGCTGTATGACCCGTTTTTCGTATTCTGCAGCGGCCACAAAATGCCACCATGACATTTTGGTTATGGAATGACGAATAGCTTCATCAAAAGAACCTGCTGTTGTTTCACCCCCGTGGATATGCGCAATGGGAATTTTTGCGTATAAGGGCGAAATGCTGGCTGCAAACAGTTCAAACCTGTCACCAAGTACAATAACAATATCAGGATCAAGCTTATTGTAAGCATCAGCGAATCCGATCAACCCCATTCCGGTTGATTTTGAAATAGCCGATGGTGAATCAGCCGATAATAACATTTCAATTTTATAGTTAATGGTAAACCCATCTTTTTCTATTTCACGGTAAGTAAGACCAAATTCTGGAGAGAGGTGCATACCTGTTGCTACTATTTGCAATTCAAGGTCAGGATCATCATCGATTCCTTTCATTAGCCAATATAGCAGACCATACTCAGCGCGGGTGCCGGTAACAACACAGATCTTCTTTTTTTTCATCTGATCAAATCGTCCATTTGATATTCCTTGTCAGCACACTTGCCAATGTAGGCATCCCACTCCATGGGTGAAATACCCATCCCCGGCCTTTTAACCGTCAAATTATCATTCGAAAACTGTTCTCCCTTTTTGATACACTTTTTCGCCACAATTGATTTCCGGGCAACAGGGATGTTTTTTTGTTCACTGAAACTGGGGCTCTTTACCCCATCTCCCATGGCTTTTTCAATATTTTTGATAGCCGATACCATTACCTTCAATTCATCCGGTTCCAAGCTGGCTGCATGGTCCGGCCCTGGTAAAGTTCGATCTAGCGTAAAATGTTTCTCTATGACAGTTGCACCCATTGCAACGGCGGCAATAGGGACTTCAATCCCCAAGGTATGATCAGAATAGCCCACCTTTACGCCCAACTCATCCCGGATGGTGAGCATGGCCCGCAGGTTCACGTCTGCCATGGGCGTGGGGTATTCGGTATTGCAGTGCAGTATGGTGATCTGATCTTTTTCAGCTCCAGCTTTTATAAGAATATCCAGAGCGGTCCGGACTTCAGCCAGGTTGGCCATGCCGGTGGACATGATAACAGGCTTGCCCATACGGCCGATGTGCCGCAGGTAAGGCAAATTCGTGATCTCGCCAGACGGGATCTTGTACTGGGGGATGTCCAAATCAGCCAGAAAATCAATGCTGTCATGATCAAAGGCCGTAGAAAGAAACAGGATACCTTTTTTCTCACAATGTTGGATTAATTCTACATGGGTGGCCCGATCCAGTTCTAGTTTCTTGATCATCTCAAACTGGGATTCATCAGTACCGGTCGACTCATTCTGGTACTCCGCCTTTACCGCCGTTTCGGTCACTAAGGTTTTAGCTTTGAATGTCTGAAACT
>CAYNPR010000229.1:0-2758 GCA_964399115.1 uncultured bacterium
GGGATCAATATCCACGAAAATGGGCGTTGCACCTATGAGTTTGATTACCTCTGCTGTGGCTATATATGTAAAAGTCGTGGTTAACACTGCACTACCAGGGCCAATTCCCCTGGCCATAAGTGGAATCAACAATGCATCTGTTCCGGATGAACATGAAAGACAATAGTCAACACCCACATATTGTGCCAGCTTTTCTTCCAATTCGCTTACTTCGGGGCCCATAATGTACTGGCCATGGCTCAAAACGGTTTGGATGCGTTTATCCACATTGTTTTTTATTCTTTTTTGTTGAGTTTTTAAATCAATGAATTGCATATTTTATTAATAGCGACTCACAAGAGAATAAAAAATAACTATTTAATAAATCCCATCTCTTTGATTCTGAGATAAATCTGATCCACCAATTCTTCCGGAGAAGTGCCGCTGGAATTAACGACTATCTCTGCATTTTCAGGAATTTCGTAGGGATCGGAGATACCAGTGAATTCCTTGATGATTCCTTTCCTCGCCAATTCGTAGAGACCTTTTACATCTCGTTCCTCACATTTCTCCAAAGACGTATTCACGAATATCTCCACATATCCGCCAAGATTGGATATCAAGTCTCGATTGAATCTCCGGTCGGATTTGTAGGGAGCGATGGGCGCACAAATGGCAATCCCGCCATTCTTCGTTATTTCACTAGCCACGAATCCAATTCTTTGGACATTCAGGGAACGGTGTTCCTTGGAGAATCCCAACTCGCTAGACAAATGAGTACGAACTATATCTCCATCCAACAATGTAACGGGACGGCTCCCTTCTTCCAGAAATTTCACTAAAAGACCATTGGCAAGGGTGGATTTTCCCGATCCGGATAAACCGGTGAAAAAGATGGTAAGACCGCGCTCCGTTAACGGAGGACGGGATGCTTCCAATTCATTTGTCACTTCGGGATAAGTGAACCATTCAGGAATTCCCTTTCCTTTATCCAACAATTGACGCAGTTCCGTCCCAGAAATCGTCTGGAAATCAACTCCCTTTTCCACTTCATCAATCGCTTCATATTTGTCTTTTGCGGGAATATAGACCATGAACTTAAACGGCACCATCTCTATGGCAATTTCATCTTGGTGCTTCAGTAACAATTCCTGTGCATCGTAAGACCCATAAAACGGTTCCCCATTTTTATCATTTCCTGGCCCTGCATGGTCTCGTCCCACTACCAAGTGAGTACAACCATAATTCTTTCGAATCAAAGCATGCCAAAGGGCTTCGCGAGGTCCACCCATACGCATGGCTAGGGGCAATAGGCTCATCATGGTTGTGTTGTCGGGATATTTTTTCAGCACATGCTGGTAGCATCGTACACGAGTGTAATGGTCTACATCACCGGGTTTCGTCATACCCACAACTGGATGAATGAGCAGTTTTGTCTCCAAAACTTTGGTAGCACGAAGGGTCATTTCTACATGGGCTTTGTGCAGAGGGTTCCGGGTCTGGAAAGCAACAACTTTATCCCAACCTTTTTCTGAAAAAATGGATCTTAATTCTATCGGCGTATGGCGATCCTCCTGATAATCGTAATGATGGGGCAGTGAGATACCTTCCAAGGTACCTCCCAAATAATTTTTATGGCCTATATTGAAAAGATAATTAACGGCGGGATGTGTTTCGTCCGCAGTACCATAGACTGATTCAGCTTCCAGTTTCAAATCCGGTCTCCAATTATTGGAGACCTTCATGACCGCCAAGGCGAATCCCTCGTGATCTCGAAGGGTAATTTTGTCGCCGATAGAAATGGATTTTGAAAATTCATCCGTAACGTCCAAGGTAATGGGCATGGGCCAGAGAGCACCATTATCAAGACGCATATTGGAAAGCACCGAATCATAATCGGATTGGGCCATGAAACCCATCAGGGGAGTAAACCCTCCGTTAAGAAGGAGTTCCAAATCACAGATCTGCCGGTTTGTCAATTGCCAAGATGGATGATAATGAGCATCTTTTTTTAGTTCGTTTCTCACTGATGCAGACACAAGGAGGCCTGATGCTTGTAATTCGGTTTTCATTTTAATATTTGATCCTTTTCTGTAAATATGTGGAGAATAATGGGAAGGATATTAATGTGTGGATTATTCTGTTTCGAAGCTGATTTACTAGGTTTTCGCCGATTCCTTTTCGCTTCCGTAATAATGATAATATTGATAATAGTAGTAGTAGGATCCATAACTATTTTTATGGGTAACGGCATTCAAAATTACTCCGCCAAGTGGTGCACCCACGTTTCGAAGTGAATTAATGGTGTGGCTGAATGCCTTTTTATCCGTTTGTCCCACTTTCACCACGATAACAATCTGGTCGATTTCCTTGGAAACCATTGTAGCATCCGTCACCGCCACCAGCGGCGGGCTGTCAAATAGGATCATATCCCAATCCTGTTCCAGTTTTTTCAAAAGGTTCGACATGCGCTGCGAACCCAGAAGTTCCGATGGGTTTGGCGGAACAATACCTGAAGGTACCGCAAATAGATTATCAATGGGCGTTTCCTGGATCAAACCGTTAAAGTCATCCATTGCTCCAGACAAATAATCCGTCACTCCCGGCTCCTTATTCAGATCCAACACTTTATGTACAACCGGACGGCGCAAGTCTGTGTCGACAAGCAATGTTTTTCTACCCAAATTTGCATAAGTAATAGCCAGATTTGCCACTGTGGTTGTTTTCCCTTCTCCTGGACCTGCGCTTGAAACGAGAATCGATTTGATTTTCTTGTCTG
>CAYNPR010000230.1:0-2756 GCA_964399115.1 uncultured bacterium
CCCAGGGCGTTTCATTTACCAGCGATACGGATACGGAAGTCCTGGTTCAGTTGATTTCCGCTTTTTATTACAACGATGAATCACTGAGCTTTTCCGATGCGGTTCGTGCCGCCCTGCAGGACATAGTGGGCGCATACGGAATTGTGGCCGTATGTGCCGATGAGCCGGAAACGGTTGTAGCCGCCCGGTTGGGAAGCCCGCTGGTTATGGGAATTGGAGAAGGAGAATATTTTCTGGCCAGTGACGCATCTCCGATCGTGGAATATACAAGAAACGTGATTTATCTGGATGATGGCGAAATGGTGGAACTCACAGCGGACAATCATGTCATTTCCGAAATCAATTCCAAAACCATCCTAAATAAACAACTGACGGAAATTGATCTCAGCATAGAAGAGATCGAAAAAGGTGAATTCTCCCATTTCATGCTGAAGGAAATTCATGATCAGCAGCATTCCATTAAGGATACCATGCGGGGCAGGCTGAACTTCGAAGACGGAATAACCACCTTGGGAGGGATAGCGGATTTTATACCGAATTTATTGTCCGCATCCCGAATCTATATCACAGCATGCGGCACATCCTGGCATGCCGGGCTCATTGGGAAACATCTTATTGAAGATTATGCTAAACTGCCGGTTCATGTGGAATATGCGTCTGAATTCCGTTATCGAAATGCGATTATCGACAGCAATACGGTTTTGATTGCGATCAGCCAGTCCGGTGAAACGGCAGATACATTGGCGGCTATCCAAAAAGCGAAGGAATTAGGTGCCTTGACTATAGGAATTTGTAATGTCGTGGGCAGTACAATCGCCCGGGAGACCGATGGAGGAATCTACACCCATGCAGGGCCGGAAATCGGTGTGGCGTCCACGAAGGCATTCACGGCACAGGTAACGGTTCTCATTATGTTGGCTCTTCTTTTGGGAAGAAAACGGGACTTTGCTAAAGGCTATGGTCAAAACCTGATACAGGCATTGGACAGGATTGACGAGGACGTTGCGGCGATCCTGGGAGAAAGGTCCAAAATCAAAGATGTGGCAAATCAAACGCATGAAAAGGAAAATTTTCTTTATTTGGGGCGAGGAATCAATTTCCCTGTGGCATTGGAAGGCGCCTTAAAATTGAAGGAAATCTCATACATCCATGCGGAAGGATACCCGGCGGCGGAGATGAAACACGGCCCCATTGCATTGATTGACGAAAACATGCCTATCGTTTTCATTGCGCCACAGGATGCGACGTTTCAAAAAATTATTGCCAATATCCAGGAAGTGAAGGCACGCAAGGGAATCGTCATTACCCTGACGGACAAACCCACCCGGGAATTAACCTCCCTGTCCGATTATATTCTACAAGTGCCAAAAACGCATCATCATGTTTTCCCGCTTACAAGTTCGATCATTTTACAACTTTTGGCCTATGAGTTGGCCATTATCCGGGAGTGCGACGTAGATATGCCTCGCAACCTTGCGAAAAGCGTGACGGTTGAGTGAGTTTAGGTGTAAGTAAGGGGTAGTCAAATCCTTTTCTCCGTCTGAAATATCGTATTTCTTAAAACCTTTTCTATCCCTTAAGTACTGACCACTTTTCCCTTTTTTGTACGATATCCCATCATTTACAAGGGGTAGTTTGAATCCTATGGTAAGAGTATGTTGTTTGGTTTCTCCATTCCAATTCAGACCAATATTATCAACATATTCTTTAATCACTTTTTTCTTTTCTTTAACACCTTCAATCTGATTCAGTTCTTCGATGTTGTTTAGGTGAGTATCAATCCAATCCAACCATTTATCTTTCTGTAAAATAGAATCTAATTCAGTTTGTTTAATTGAAATCTCGGTATCAATCTCATTCTCTCTTTCATTCACACTACTGACTAAAGTATTATATCTATCGGGTTTCATTTGACCACTATAGTATTCTTTTTCAAGTTCCAATCTCATTTTGTCCAAGTTCTCTTTTTCCTCTCTCAGAGTTTTCAGTTTGTTCTTAACACTCCTCTTACCATAGGTAGTCTTTTTACCCAACACTTCTTTTTTGATTCCTTCTTTAATCAATGATGATTGTTGTAGTGTATGAAGTAAGGTTTCCCAAACAAACTCATCCAATGGTTCAAGTTTCACACTTCTCATTGGAACACAATCATCACAAACTTGTGGTCTTTTCTTATAGGTTCTATCTTGATTTCTACATCTGTATAATGGTGGATTATTTTTACTATCTTTTCCACCACCTCTACAATTCATAGGTGTTCCACAAGGACAGGAAAGAATATCTCTTAAAAGATATTCTTTTTTAAGAAAGTTTTTACCAAATCCTTGTTGGTCTAATCGTTTTTGAACATCGTAAAATAATTTCTTATCAATTAAGGGAAGATTTTCATTAGTGAATGTCTCACCACTATTCTTATCGTGAAAAGTATGACTACCAATGTATGTTTTATTTCTTAGAATCTTCTGAATCGTTTCAGGTGGAAACATTCCTGTTTCACTTCTGTATGGTTTAACACCATTCTTAAATAATTCTTTTCTTATATCTACTGAACTTTTACCATCTCTATACCAACCAAAAATCTTTCTTAACCATTCACCATTTTCGGGATGTTCTTTTAGGTATCCATCTTCTCTGATATAACCAAAGGGTATGGTTAACATATATTTACCTTCTTGGACTCTCTTTAGTTTTCCTTCAATTGATTTAATACGAGACACCTTAACTTGATATTCATTGAACATAGTAAGGATTTTATA
>CAYNPR010000231.1:0-2754 GCA_964399115.1 uncultured bacterium
TGCCAATCCAAATTTCATTTTCAATTTCTTCAACGTCATAAACCTGATTATGAGAAAATAAGTGTTCAATTCCTATGGTTGATTCCCTACGCGTTGATCTTTCTATGCGATTTAAGCCTGATGATGAAGCGGTCCAGATAAAGATGGAGTCTCCAACCATGTCCCATATTTTACCTTGAGGTACACCCCGTTCTTCGCTAATGGTCCGCCAATAATCCTTCTCCATATCGTAGATAAGCATTTGGCCTTCACCGCCGGCCCACAGTTCCGTTCCAGAAACGTGAATCGAGTAAACGGGCATGGGTTTCATATTCACTGAACTTGCAAATTCATAGTAATCCGATTCACCCGTATGTGGATTTACCCACGAAATTCCCTTTGACGACCGGTAATTATAACTGCCAATCCATAGGATTTCACCGTCAAAATACAGTTCATTCACATCCAAATTTTGTGGGCCAGGCATTAATGGATAAAAAGATTCCATTGTTGTAGATGCTTGAAACACCGTTCCATCTTCACCACCGGCCCAAGCATTGCCATGATTCCCGACAAAAGCCGTTGTGATTTCGACATTCCGGCCAAGTGGATCAATGAAATGATCTCCCGTTAATATCCAACCGCCCATTACAGAATAGTTCATAAAAATTTCGTGATGATCTTTCCCTGAACGATGGGGCCCACTGCTCCAATCCAGGTCAAGTTCATCTGGATATGGAAAAATGCCAACGAGTGTGCCAGATGAATGATCCAATTTTAGATATGTAGATTGAGCCTGGAGCCATATAAAACGCTCAGATGATCCTATGCGTTGTATTTTATCGTTCCTAAACATCCCCAATTGCTTTAAAGGGATGGAAAACCAATCCCCCTCTTTTGAATAGGAGTATTGGATATGTTTAAGCGTAGTTGCCCAAAGAATACCTGTTTTGTGATCAAAGTGTACGGCAGTGACTTCGTTTTCTTCCAAACCCTGGGCAGTCGTGATAGGTTCGACAAAATCATTACCGTAAAGATTGTATCTCATGACCCCACCGGATTGGGTGCCGATATATGCGTGGCTGTATCCCTCGGATATGGAATTAATGGATCCCGATCCACGATAAAGTACCCAGTCAAAGGGTCGAAACCGCGAGTTAGGTTGACCACTAAGAATGGACAAATTCAGTAAGCTAAAGAAAAATAACAGCAATCGTGTGTTCATCCGATTGAAAATCAATCGTGATGGTATACAAATATCTCTGCCAGCGTTTCGGCTGTAATTGGAACAACACCCGGTTCCTCGCAGACTCGACCTGCAGCAAGATTGGCGAGAAGGGCAGATTCTTCCGGGTTAAGACCACATACGTCATTTAAGGCAAAAGTTGCAATTACCGTATCTCCTGCACCGGAAACATCATGAACGGCCCTGGCTTTTGTTGGAATTTGGATTTGTTTATTTCCAACGAAAAGCGACATTCCCCGTTCCCCCTGTGTGACCAAAAGTACTTCAAACCCATATTCGTTACGAAATGCTAGGCCAGCCTCAGAAAAATCATCATCCATGTTTGATTTCGAAATGAATTCCCCATAGTTTGGTTTGAACAACCTAGCTCCGCTAAATTTCAAAAAATGACGACTTTTAGGATCAACGTAAACTGGGACCGACTTTGAAGAACAACGTTCCATCAACCATTCAATTAGTTCTCCGGTAAAAACTCCCTTATCATAATCCTGAAGGATGACGCCGTCCGTTTCCGCCAAAGATTTGGATATGATGTCCTTCATGGCTTCAATAGTTGTTTCTTTAGGCTCAAAAATGTTTTCCCGATCCAAACGAACCACTTGCTGACCTTGGGCAATAATTCTCGTTTTGACGGTGGTCTCACGCCCTGCCTCAGACAACAATTCTGAACATACGCCAACATCCAAAGATATAATAGACTTCAGCATTGAACCGGAGTCATCCTCGCCAACCAATCCAATGAGTGTAACTTTCCCACCCAGCCCATGAATATTCCTGGCAACGTTGGCGGCACCGCCAGGATGATGATTGGTATTTTTAACATTGACCACTGGAACAGGCGCTTCCGGTGAAATCCGGTCAACGGTTCCCCAAACGTATTTGTCCAACATGACGTCGCCGACAACCAATAAACGTTTATTGGAATATTGCTCGATGATCTCTGGAAGATTTACTTTCATTAAAGGCTCATAAAATTCTCATTGAAAGGTTAATTATTTCCATCAGATTATCAAACAAAACTTACGTTTACCGTTTACGCCTATTATTTTTCTGATGTTTTCTGACATTACCTGATCGAGGTTTCCTGACGTTACCGGATCGAATTTTAGAAATGTGTCCATTATCCATATAGATCAATACGGATGCAAAACTTTTCAGGTAAACGTCCAGTGGCGATGAGAGAATAAGCGTTGTACCTAAGTTTCGATTCATTTTTATTAATTGATTTCGGAAGTCTTTCTCCATATTGGTATTGAAATACACTCCGTAATCATCAACCAGCAATACTCGTGGATCCGTTTCGCAAGCCAACACCATTCCAAGCCAATGGCGCTCACCTTGGGATATTTCATTTAATCTACGGTCCCATAGATTCCTGAAACTTCCTGTATTAAAATATCGGTTCTCAATAACGTTTTTCTTTTTTTCGAACCGGTCTGAAACATATGAAGAAACCGTTTGAGTTGACAATTTAAAACCAGGATTAACAGAATAATATATTTCTTCGTTTTGAACAATCTTTCCGCGCC
>CAYNPR010000232.1:0-2749 GCA_964399115.1 uncultured bacterium
CAAGATCTTAGGAATGCAGGAAATCTGATTTCTATCATAGACCCCATTATCCAAGATGAGCACCTGATGGAAGCAGTTCAAGAAACAGAATTCGATTTTCGGAATGCGTTAATGTTGAATCATCAAGAATGGGAATCAACCGTTGAACAAAATTATGTATTCTTGATGGATCGTTGGAACAAACTATATGATTCTTATGAACCTGCACTAGCCCGTTTTGAAGAAATAGCACCAATCAGGATCATTGGCGGACAATTACAGGCTGATGGACAAAAAGATATCTTTATTCATCTATTCCATCCTGACCGGGTGAATTTAAATGAAACGTTTCTTTTATCTGGGGATGAATACATTGATTTAAGGTCATTCCAGGTTGAGGATGATTTACTAATTTCTGTCCGCGTTCCTGAAGATTGGGACCACGCTACTTTGATGATGGGAGATATTTTTATTCACGAATTCCCCTTTTGGGTTGATTCATCCATGAGCCTGACGCTGGATGAGGATATGGTCCCCTCGTTGGATCCGAGCCTAATTAAGGTTAGCCGTGATGAGTCATCATTATGGTTCAATGAACTTGTTTGGAATCCTGCGATATTTGAATTGCATATGGAGGTTGCAGGCCAACCCCAATATGATGATTATTATTCATTCAAAATAGACGACCGAATGATCTGGGAACTGGAAACCATGCCCGGGTTTGAAATCCAGTTTTTTGATTCTTCCTTTATTGTTGATTCAATGCCAACATATCCAATTGTTCTTTCATTCAACCGGGAAATAGAAAATGATTGGATGCCACTTGATTTTATTATTCTTGACACGGTGCCTGTTTCCATTCATCGCCAACCTGATGGAAACTCTTGGCATAACACGGAAACTGCCACATTGGGAATGACGAATGATGATACTCCCAATGAAATGGATGCGGAACTCATTCCGGAATTCTTTGTTCTTTACCAGAATTATCCAAATCCATTCAATGCCCAAACACGTATATCTTTTGATCTTCTTGAGGATGCAATCATATCCCTTTTTGTGACAGATGCCACTGGTCGGGTTCAAGATATTTTCTCGGATCAAGAATTCACCACTGCCGGTATCTATAATTATGAATGGAGTGGAGAAGGCCGTTCAACCGGCATCTACTTTTTCACAATTCAGGCTCAGATCGAAAATTTTCAACCGGTCACCCTGAGCCGAAAAATGGTTTATCTCAAATAACTGTTTCCTTTTCCGTTTAATCTCTCTGGAGATTTCAGTATTTTCCCCGCGAATATGATGGCTAAGAATTTATCCATCCTTTTAATCTCAGTCGTTCTTTGGTGCATCGGATGTGCATCCCATCCTACGGTCATTCCAAAAGAACCACGAAAAGGTGTCACAAACATGGGTTTCACTTTATCCGCGGAAAATTTGTTTCCAGCTATTTGGATGCGCCGAGGATTGAATCGATATACCGATGTGGGATTTCGGCTTGGGATTCCGCCGTGGTACGGTACAGGAGTTGATATCAATCGAACTCTATTTAGAAAGGGCAGAAAATGGGACACACTGAATTTGGCTTATAACTTCAGTCCGAATTCTAGTTACGATTTCACCTATTATAAATTCAAACGAGCAAGAAAAGCAAAAAAGGGTAAATCACCAGGCGTTAATTGGGTAGGTGCTCGATCCATGGTGATTCCAAAGGGTATGCTGGGAGGCCAGAGTTTGAGATTTGGGATGTTATATGGTCGAAAGGTCGGAGAAAAAATGGGTGTTGAATTCGGTTATTTTCACAATCTCAGTTCAACTACATCTGACGATGAAGAATCAGAAAGTTATCCAAGTGATTTCGTAAAGAATATATCGGAGCATTCAGCCCGGGTCGGTTATTCATTTCAAGTCTTTTATGATCTGGGGCAGACCAAAAAACAAAAAAAATAACTGTTTTAAATGCCTGATATTTCCTTTCGGACTGCCCTTGTCGACCAAGATAGACAGTCTGCAAAAAGTATAATTTTAAATCAATTAACCGAGCAGCATCTTGTCCAAGCATTAAATGATCTTCTATTTCTAGCTGTATCTGTTTCCGAAATGGATAACTTGATTCATCCCGTCGTGGTCGTTAATTCGATTAAGAATTTTATCGGGGATGACCGTAAAAATCCTTCAATACCCTTACTGGAATTTGCCGTTGAATATGTGTTGGATTTTGAATTTCGAAAAAATGATCAGGAACAGTTAAATCATTCTATGGAGGGTAGTGTTAGGTTGACTGCCTTTATTGGTGATCTGGAAGACGCTTGTCAGAATCAAAATTGGGGGAAAGCCAATACTTTGGCTGCACATACATTTGTTGCTTCAGACAATTCCCGAGGTGTTTTGGACACACTGGCTGAACTTGCTCTCCAAGATACGGATCGGAATGCTCTGTTTATTTTTCATTTACTCCGTGCTTTCCAGTTCCAGGAAATCAAGGCAGATAACTGGACTTTCACAAAATGTCTTCTGGATTATTTAGCAGGCTCTACATTTCCTGAACCCCATGATTTTTTCGAGCAAACACCGGGGGATGTAAAAGACCAGATGATCGAATCTGGGGATTTGTCTCTTTTTTCGGCTGTTGAAAGGCTGTGGTGTGGAGATTATGCCAGGACTCGAGGATACAGGCGGGAATTGAGTTATTGGGTTTCCCAGATTACTATGGTAGAGAAAGAAAAGATTAAGCCCAATCCAAATCATTGGTTGACTGATCATGATTCAA
>CAYNPR010000233.1:0-2749 GCA_964399115.1 uncultured bacterium
AATATTTGAAAGAATGCTTGGATACAGAGTGGGTTTCATCCGCTGGGAAATATGTTGATCTTTTCGAAGAGAAGATTGCTGACTATACCGCAGCCAAGTACACAGTTTCCTGTGTTAACGGCACCTCGGCCCTTCAGTTGAGTTTACGTTTGGTTGGTGTAATGCCAGGTGATGAGGTCATCGCTCCCACACTTACCTTTATTGCACCGGTGAATGCCATTGCCTATAATGGAGCCACACCCGTTTTCATGGATGCTGATGAGCATTACAATATAGATGGTAAAAAGACAATTGAATTCATTAATAAGGAAACTGTTTTTAAGAACGGATTTACTTATAATAAAAAAACAGAGAAAAGAATATCTGCTATCGTCCCTGCCCATATATGGGGGAATGCCGCATGGCTGGATGAGTTAGTTCCACTTTGCGAAGAACATAATATTGCAATCGTTGAAGATGCCAGCGAGAGTTTGGGCACTTATTACAAAAAAGGGAAATATAAAGGAAAGCACACCGGTACCATTGGTAAACTGGGCTGCCTCTCCTTCAACGGCAACAAAATCATTACCACCGGCGGCGGCGGAATGATACTGACCGATGATGAAGAGCTAGTGGAAAAGGCCCGATATCTGACTACCCAGGCCAAGGATGACCCGGTGCGCTACGTCCACAATGAGATTGGCTACAACTTCCGCCTGACCAATATTCAGGCAGCTCTAGGAGTAGCCCAACTGGAACAGCTGCTGGGATTTCTTAAGCGAAAACAAGACATTCATAAACAGTATGTTGAAATGGTAAAAAAGGTTGAAGGGCTGGCAATGGCTGCGACCCCGGACTATGCCGAAAACAACCACTGGATGAATCTGTTACAGACTGACAGCAAAACCTACGGCACAGACCGAGGGACACTCATGCGGCGGCTGGAGGAAAATGGCATCCAGACCCGACCGGTGTGGGTCCTGAATCATGAGCAGAAGCCATATAAGAATTGCCAAAGTTATAAAATTGAAAGAGCGGAAGAACTGGTAAACAGCAGTCTATGTCTGCCATCCAGTTCAAAATTAAATAGTAGCGATGTAGCAAATGTTATCTCTTCGTTGGTGTGTAAATAAATGAAAGTTTGTTTTCTTACAAAGTTTGAAAAGCCGGGAGTTGAGGATGCAATTAGTTATACTAAATTGATTACAAAAAATCTGAATGTTTTTCATGGTATTTCATCGGAATTATTTCCAGCCAAGGTCAGAGAAGAACAATATGATTTACTTATTTCGTACATATCGCCATGGATCGTACCCAAGGCAGTATTAGATAAGACAAAAGGATGGAGTATTAATTTCCACCCAGGACCACCGGAATACCCGGGAATTGGTTGTTTTAACTTTGCAATTTTTGATTCCGCCAAGCAATTTGGTGTTACTGCTCACATTATGGAGTCAAAAGTAGATACAGGGAAAATAATTGGAGTAAAACGTTTTTCAATGGCTGAAAAAGAAACCGTGGAATCATTAAGTCTAAAGACTTATTCAGCACTATTATCTTTGTATAAAAATATCATCAGTTTTGTTGTAAATAATAATTCTTTGCCCGAAAGCAGTGAAACTTGGAAGAGAAAGCCTTACAAAAGAAGCGAACTTGAAGATCTCGCAATAATAAAGACGGACATGAGCAAGAAAGAAATAAATAAAAGGATCAGGGCTACTTATTATTGTGGTAAACCGGCACCTTTTGTGGAAATAGCAGGTCATCGTTTTGAGTATAACCCCGAAAGGTAAAATTAAAACGCTCATTATTGCCGAAGCTGGTGTAAACCATAACGGTAGTCTGGACATGGCTAAGGAACTCATTGATGTGGCTGACGAAGCTGGTGCCGATTTTGTGAAATTTCAAACCTTCAAGGCCGAAACACTGGTTACCCGTACTTCCGAAAAGGCCGAATATCAAAAAATCATGACCGACGTGGGTGAATCCCAGTTCGACATGATCAAAAAATTAGAACTGGGCCGTGCCGCCCACGATGAACTGATCCGTTACTGCGGACAAAAAGACATCCGGTTTCTTTCCACCGCCTTTGACCATGACAGCGTTGATCTGTTGGCTGAACTGAACGTCCCTTTTTACAAGATACCATCTGGAGAAATTACCAACCTGCCCTACATGCGGCACATAGGCCGTATGGGCAAGCCCATTATCATGTCCACCGGTATGGCGACGCTGGAGGAAGTGCGGGCTGCGATGGATATTCTTATAGAAGCAGGCGTTGAAAAGTATAAAATCACTGTTCTACACTGCAATACTGAATACCCTACGCCCATGGAAGATGTGAACCTGAACGCAATGCTGACCATAGGGGAGGAACTGGGAGTAGCTGTAGGTTATTCCGATCACACCCTGGGGATTGAAATTCCTGTTGCCGCCGTGGCTTTGGGTGCCACTGTGATTGAAAAGCATTACACTCTGAACCGTACCCTGACCGGCCCCGATCATGCTGCCAGCTTGGAACCCCATGAACTGAAAGCCATGGTGGCGGTCATCCGAAATATTGAAAAAGCAATGGGAGACGGGGTGAAAAAGCCCAGCCCTAGTGAAGTCAAGAATATCTCTATCGCCCGTAAATCTATCGTTGCGAGAATACCCATAGCAAAGGGAGAAAGGTTTACAGAAAATAATTTGACGGTCAAAAGGCCTGGGACGGGTATTTCGCCCATGGAATGGGATGCCTATATAGATAAATCTGCTGACAGGGAATATC
>CAYNPR010000234.1:0-2732 GCA_964399115.1 uncultured bacterium
GCCCGAATTGGTATATAAACGCTGGCCGTTTTTCAATTTTGCTGCTTGAAAGGATGTAATGCATGCTGTGCCATCCCCGGTGACAATAATGTCATCTGATTTTAGAATGGAAAAAAGCCGATCAATAAAACAGTAGGGATTAACTTTTTCATTCTCCCAATATTCAGGTAGTACAACAGGATAATGTTTAATTCTCACCTGGCACCATTTTAAATAGGCTGTATGAGTTTTGGGAATATGATATTTCTTTAGCTTCTCATTCACCTTTTTCAGGAAATCATTAAGATCCGTATGAATAGGCATGTCAATTTTTAGTGTTGGTTTTCTAAGCTCTGACGGGTCAATATCCACCTGTGCAATCCAAGCATGGGGAGCAAAATTTTCCCAATTGTAGCTCACTTGTCGAATATTAAGACGACTTCCTAATACAAGCATAAAATCAGCATTTTGCACTGCAAAGTTCCCAGGTCGATCTCCTACCGTACCCGGCCTGCCAGCATATAATGGGTGGTCATTGGGAATGATGTCATGGGCATTCCAACCCGTTACAACCGGGACACCCATTTTATCGATTACTGCCAAAAATTTATCATATGCTCCTGAGATTCTCACTCCGGAACCAGCGAAAACAAGCGGTCTTTCGGCAAAACTTAATTTGAAAAGAATTTCCCTTATTGCGGCATCAGTATCAGAAATTGAAAATTTTTCAAACTCACCTTTAGTGTTCTCTACAATATCATCGTCATTCATTATTGAATCAAGATCAAGTGGATCGAATGATGTTAATTTTTTCTTATTTATGAGTTCAGCTTGTACATCAATGGGTACATCAATCCAAACTGGTCCAGGACGGCCGTGTGTTGATAAATAAATTGCTTTATTCATAACCTCGTCAACCATCTGGGGGTCTTGTAAAACGGTGGCATATTTCGTTATGTGCCGTACCATGGAAATTATATCCACTTCCTGGTCACCTAATTGGCGTAGAGATATAGAATGGTTTCTTGACATGGTTTCCCGTTTTGCCTGCCCGGAAATCACAATCATTCCCATGGAATCCACATATGCACCAAAAACGCCGTTGAGGGTATTGATGGATCCTGGACCAGCAGTTACATTCACTGCTGCCAATTTACCAGATAAACGGAAATAACTTTCGGCTGCCATAGCGCATGCCTGCTCGTGGTGGCAACAGATGTATTCAAGGTCTGGATGATTACCCATTGCATCATTTAGATGCATTGCCGCACCACCAGTGACCATAAATATGTGCCTAATACCATTGTCAACCAATATTTGCGCTATTCGGTCTGCTACTCGCATCCTTATGAAAATAACTCAGATAGCGATTTAGAAATAAAAGACAATTCATCCTTTGTTAATAAAGGTGCTACACCAAGCCAAAACACATGATGCAAAATAATATTTGTATTTGTTAAATCACCAACTTTTCGAAAAGAAACTTTATCATAAGCAGGCTGTTTGATGAGATTACTGCCAAAAAGA
Source organism: uncultured bacterium (assembly GCA_964399115.1). GTDB lineage: Bacteria > Fidelibacterota > Marinisomatia > Marinisomatales > UBA1611 > CAYNPR01. The sequence continues at coordinate 1,507 of CAYNPR010000234.1, forward strand.
AGCCTGGTACCAATATTTTTCGCATTGAGGTCTTTTACAATTTCATTCCGGGTGAGAGGCGAATTCCCCATCACCCTAATGGGAAATCCAAACCAGGAGGGATTAGAATTTTCTGATGGCTCCGGAAGAGATAAAAACTCATTTAAAGATTGCAGGTTTTCATAAAGAAACTGATAATTATTTTTTCGCTGCTGGGTGAACTGATCCAGCTTTTTTAGCTGTGCCAAACCAATGGCTGCCTGCATGTCCGTGAGTTTTAGATTATAACCCACATGGGAATAAATGTACTTATGGTCAAAGCCGTGGGGCAATTCTCCCAACTGCCAATCAAAGCGCTTGCCGCAGGTATTGTCATTTCCCGGAGCGCACCAGCAGTCCCGGCCCCAGTCCCGGAATGATTCCACAATCTTTTTCAGCTTGGAGTTGTTAGTTAGCAGCGCACCGCCTTCTCCCATGGTAATATGGTGGGCAGGATAAAAACTCACTGTGGCCAAATCACCAAAGGTACCTACCATTTTTCCATTGTAAGTGGATCCCACCGCATCACAACAGTCCTCTATAAACCACAAGTTGTATTTTTCTACAAATTTGGTCACTTTTTCAAGATTGAAAGGATTACCCAACGTGTGAGCTAACATAACCGCTTTCACCTTAGGCGACCACGCTGTTTCCAATTGTGCCACATCAATGCCGTAATCATCCAGGTTTACATCTATGAATACAGGTACCAACCCATTCTGGATGATGGGATTGACAGTTGTCGGAAACCCTGCAGCAACAGTGATGACTTCATCCCCTGGCTTCAGGCACCGATCTTCCAACTGGGGTGATGTAAGTGCCGATATCGCCAAGAGATTCGCCGATGAACCCGAATTGGTGAGCATACAAAAACGCTGTTCCATGTAATTTGCGAATTCCTTCTCAAACTGCTCTGCAAAGCGCCCAGTGGTGAACCAACCATCCAGACAGGCATCCACTGCATACTGAATTTCATTTTTCCCAATCAGTTTTCCAGATACCGGAATATGTGTTTCTCCAGGGATGAATTCCTGTTCCTGCTCAAAAACATCTTGGGCATACTTACCTGCTAGATCCAGGATCTGTTTGCGCAATCGTTCTTTATCAGACATGGGCGGTTTGATCTTCATATTCGTTGACTTGATCTAGGGTCAAGTCTAACATCTTCTGATTGTTGGAATAGTAATTTTTATACCATTGGATGGTTT
>CAYNPR010000235.1:0-2723 GCA_964399115.1 uncultured bacterium
ATTCCACCGGGTGTATTTATAAAGGAGAGTAGCATGGCAAAAGCCGAAGGACATTCATTTGAATTTGTTGATGAAAGTCACATAAATCCCGGATTTCTCGAAGTGTTTGATTTCGACAGTCCAGACCAATATATTAAAACAGAAACAGATGAATTCAGTGCTGTTTGTCCTTTCAGCGGACTACCAGATTTGGCCTATGTAAAGATTGAATATTATCCCACGGGTGGAAAATGTGTGGAACTGAAATCCTTGAAATATTATTTTGTCAGTTTCCGTAATGTGGGTATTTATCAGGAAGCAGCCACCAAACGAATTTATAATGATCTGAAAACGGCTCTGACCACAGATAAACTTTCTGTTACTACTATTTACAATATTCGCGGGGGATTTGAGACCACTTGCGTGGAAGGGGCTCTGGATTAAACAACGATGGCCTGGATTGATACAATTAATGAAAGGGATGCGAATGGATCGTTAAAAGATCAATATTCAAAAATGAAAGATTCCCGGGGCAGTGTCGATAATATCTTGAAAATTCACAGTCTGAACCCGGAATCACTGGATACCCATTTTCAACTGTATAAAACCATAATGTACGGGAAATCACCTATTTGCCGTGTGGACCGGGAAATGATCGCTGTTTTAGTGTCATCCATCAATCAATGCCATTACTGAATCACCCATCATGGAGAAGGTCTTCTTAAACTCACGAAAGATGAATCGCTTGTTCATCAAATAAAATCCGACTATAAGATTGCAAATATTTCTTCCGCACAAATGGCCATGCTGGACTATGCATCGAAACTTACCGAACGTCCATCAGAAATGATCTGGAAAGATGTGGAACGCCTCCGGGATGTTGGCTATACTGATCGCGGCATATTAGACATTAACCAAATCGTTTCTTATTTCGCCTATGTGAATCGCGTTGCTGATGGGCTAGGTGTGGAATTGGAAGATTTCTGGAAAAAGAATGCTTGAGCTGAATAATCAAATTGATTCCGCAGTTAATACTGCTCGGGATGAGATTGTTTCATTTATCCAAACTTTAGTTCAGTCTCCCAGTTTAGCCAATGATGAAGGACCAGTACAATCCATTATCCTGGATAAACTTGAATCTCTCAGTCTTGCTGCAGAAAAGGTCCCTGTCCGTTTTGATGAATTAAAAGACCACCCGGCTTTTAACAACGACGGTTATTCCCCCGATTCTCGACATAATGTTGTTGGGCATTGGGAAAATAATGGTAGTGGGAAATCCATTATTCTTAATGGTCATGTGGATGTGGTGCCTACTGGTTCGTTAGAACTCTGGGATGAATCGCCTTGGTCTGGGGCTGTTAATAATAATCGAATCTATGGCCGGGGTTCCTGCGATATGAAAGCAGGATTAGCTTCAGGAATATTTGCAATCCAAATTCTTCAGGAGATGGGATTTAAACCAAGCGGGAATGTGATGGTGCAATCGGTAGTGGGGGAGGAATCAGGTGGTTGTGGTACCTTGGCAAATGTTGTAAAAGGTTACTCGGCAGACGCTGCTGTTATTTTAGAACCCACATCCTTGAATATTTGTCCTATCCATTCCGGTGCTCTCAATTTCCGGTTAACCATCTCCGGAAAAGCAACCCATGGTGCCATGCGCTGGGAAGGCGTTAGTGCTATAGAAAAAACCTATTTGATTCATCAGTGCATTTTAAATTTTGAGCAAGAACGAAATGCAGCCTATCAAAGTGAATATTATAAATCATACTATCAGGCGGCGCCAATTAATATGGGCACAATTCAAGGTGGGGACTGGCATTCATCCGTACCGGATACGGTTGTTGTGGAGGGTAGGTTTGGTATTTTTCCTGGCGAAGCTGCGGGTGACGCAAGACAGGCTTTTGAAACTTATATCAATGAAACAGCCTTGAAAGATACCTGGCTGAAAAACCATCCACCCGTTGTAGAATGGTTTGAAGGGCAGTATGAATCGGGACACACGGATCCCAAACATCCTTTCATTCAATTATTAGCCAATTGTTTTACCGAAACAACACACCATGAATCAACCATTGAGGGCGTTACCTACGCTGCTGACATGGCTCTTTTTACTAATTACTGCAAAATACCTGCTGTTCTTTTTGGTCCCGGAGATGTGCGTCGTGCACACTCAATCAATGAATATGTGGAAATTGACGATGTATTAATGTGTGTTAAAACTATTGCAAATTTAATCGTTAATTGGTGTGGAGAAACTATTGAGTAATCGTTTCGGCTGCCAGAACATGGTAGACCCTATTCAACGCGTTTTAATGAAGCATCCAAAAGATGCATATCAAAATCAAACAAAGGTCAATACTCAATCTCCTCAACTTCATTATTTTGGGGTACCAAACTTTGAAAAAGCACAAACCGATTATGAAAGTTTAGTCGCCTTTTTGGAATCATCCGGTGTTGAAGTACATTTTTTACCGCCAGACGATTCCACTTCCCTTGATTCTGTTTATACTCACGATCCCTGCGTTATTTCAAATGGTGGAGTCATTCTGTGTACCATGGGCAAGGATGCGCGGGTGCCCGAATCAAAAGCCATGGAAGCTTACTTTGAATCCATTGATATCCCTATTCTCGGTCGCATTGAGTCTCCCGGAACTTTAGAAGGTGGTGATGTGGTGTGGATCAATGATCGAACTGTGGCAGTTGGTGAAGGATATCGATCCAATGCTGAAGGGATTCATCAATTT
>CAYNPR010000236.1:0-2718 GCA_964399115.1 uncultured bacterium
TCAGGTGAAGTGCCACTGGAAATATGGAATATGGAAGCTTTTTACGAAAGCGGGACACCCTATGGAGACCTAAGAAGAATTTATCTTAGACATAATCAATTCACAGGTGTATTACCGGAGGATCTGTGTGAGATAGATTTACGTTGGAATAGTTATAACTTTATTGATATTCGAAATAATTCATTCTGCCCTGATTATCCATCCTGTCTAGAAACTCATATGGGTAGTCAAGACACCTCGTTATGTGATGAAACACTTGGTTGTATGGATGCCACAGCGTGTAATTATAATCCAGATGCAACCGTAGATAATGGAAGCTGTGCATATGAAGTAGACTGTGCCGGTGAATGCGGCGGCAATGCAGAAGTAGACTGTGCCGGTGAATGCGGGGGCAACGCAGAAGTAGACTGTGCCGATGAATGCGGCGGTGACGCTTTAGTCTCAAGCTATTGTGAAGATACGGATGGAGATGGCCTTGGTAATCCTGATTCTATGACATCATATTGCAGCGTGGATGTCCCTGAGGGATGGTTTTTGGATTGTTCCGATATTGAACCAGACTGTCCAACCAATGATACGGACTGTGCCAGTGAATGCGGCGGTGATGCTGTAGAGGATATGTGTGGTATATGTGATAATGATCCTTTAAATGACTGTGTGCAGGATGACTGCGGTGAATGGGGCGGTGATGGCAATTGTGAGATCAATGGCGTCCCGGTGGATTGGATTGGTCATTATAATATTATCTCTGGCGGGGAGAATGCCCTGTGCGCCCGGCAAACCAGCGATGGCGGTTTTATCTTAGCTGGTTCAGCAAATTATCAGGGAATGCTTTTAAAGACCGATGCGGAAGGATTGATGGAATGGAGTCAGGTCTATGAAAACGACGGTGACGATGATGTACTGAAAAGCGTTCTCCAGAGTTCTGACGGGGGGTATATAGCCACCGGTTTATCTGAAGGTCCCTTCCCTGACTTGCAATATCTTTGGGTCATAAAGACGGATGTGTCAGGCAATATTGAGTGGGAATACGAGTTTGGGTCGGCCAATAAAAATGATTGGGGAGAAGATGTTTTGGAAACTCAGGATGGCGGTTTTGTAGTAACTGGAACACAAGACGATGATGGCGACAATGCCAAAGCGATACTGCGTAAATACAGCAGCACCGGATCCTTGCTTTGGAATAAGACATTTTCCAGCTCCAACTATAATGAAGGGATCTCACTCATGGAAACTTCAGATGGCAATCTTGTTTTTGTTGGTTTTTCAGGTACATCCCATGGCGCTTATAAGCATTTTATGGTTAAGGCAGACGCTGATGGAAACCAGATATGGAAGAAACGTTTTGGGGATAATACCCAGCAGTCATTAAATGCTGTCTGTGAAGCACCAGACGGTAATTATGTTGCAGTGGGATATTGCAATAATTACAGTAATGCATATATTGTACAGCGCAGCAGTTCTAATGGAAGTATGCAATGGGATGATTGTTACGATAATGATTTTGAATCGATTAATGACATTATTCCTTCTTCTGGTGGCGGATATTATCTACTGGATGTATCTTCCCGTTTAATAAAGGCAGATAATAATGGGGAGATAATCTGGGATATTCATCTTGGCAATGCAAACCAATCCTTGATTGAGCTGGATGATGGAGATCTTATACTGGGCGGTAACCAATCGTCTATATGGATGTTTCGTTTTGATCCTTCCGCAGCTTTTATTGAATCATCCGTTACAACCACTGTAGATGAAATCGAACTGGATGAAATGGAAACTTTTGAAGATAATTTTGAAGCTTTTATCGAGACAGCTTTGGATTTACCAGATGAAACTATGGAAGTGATAAATGTTACTGAAACATCATCAAGAGATCCTGTAGGAATTATCGTTGACTTTACCATTACTCTCACAGAAGAAGATTGGGCAAATATGGACTATGTTTCATTTGATGACATAGCTGCTGCCCTAGAAAATATAGAAACTGAAATTGAAGAAGATGGTCTTGAGTTTATTAATGGCTGCACAGATCCGGAGGCAACGAACTATGATCCGGGTGCTACCATTGATGATGGATCATGCGAATATATGGCTGAAATTATAGTGTCTTATGCCGGCATACCAGCTGCCTATACACTACATCAAAACTATCCTAATCCCTTCAACCCCCTCACAAACCTTTGTTATGACCTCCCAAAACGGGCACAAGTCACTCTTATAATATATAACCTGATGGGTAAAAAGATTGCCCAACTCGTCAGCACCAAACAAGAAGCAGGCCGTAAGTCAGTACAATGGGATGCTACAGACAACTTCGGTAATCCTGTAAGTGCTGGTATCTACCTCTACCAAATACGGGCTGGTGAGTTCAGGCAAACCAGAAAAATGGTTTTGTTGAAATAGCATTACAGAATATTAATTCAACCGAAAAAATTGAAATGATGAATATGAATAGCCTCATTGGTCAACTCTACCAATTTATAGTTGTATACTAGAAATACGCTTTGTACCTTCGAAAAGTAAAATGTGTACAACTTTGGTAGACTTTTAAAATAAAATACTTTTATTCCTAAATATATTGACGAAGGTACCATAATAATACTTTTCTCTAACCTTAATACAAGGAGATTAAATTGAAACAATACTTTATGGGATTTTTCACAGGTGCTTGTCTTATAGCAAGTGCGGTTATGTTTATAGGTGCTAAAGACAAGG
>CAYNPR010000237.1:0-2717 GCA_964399115.1 uncultured bacterium
GGTATTGTTCAAAATCCATTTCATCCACTTTTTGCCGAAATGATTTTTCACGGATGATGCCATCGTCAAGAAAATCGTTAAGTAATATTGTTTCCACGATATTGATTTTATGACTGCTGTTATTCTTGCGAAAGCAGGAATATAAAAATTAAAATTCTTGGATTCCAGAATGACAAAATTAATTAAAAATAGGCTCTTATTGTTTCGAGTGAATGACAAAATTTATCGATATCCTGTTCATCGTTATAGACATAAAAACTCATTCTCGCCGTGGCATTTTCTCCCAAGGTCTTTAACAGCGGCTGGGCGCAATGATGCCCAACTCGAATGGCAATGTTATCCTCATTCAGGAATTGTGCCAGGTCGTGGGGATGGACGTTTTCCAGATTGAAACTGATGACACCACCACGATTCTTTGCAGAGCCGTGAATTCGAATTCCGTCAACATCACTCAATTTTTCCAAAGCTATTTGGGTTAAATGCTTTTCGTGTTCGGCAATATTTTCCATCCCAATATCATCGAGGTAATCAACAGCTGCCCCTAGCCCCACTGCCTGAGCGAAGTTGGGCGTTCCCGCCTCGAATTTATAGGGAATGGAATTCCAGGTGGATGATTCCATAGTGACGGTGTCGATCATTTCTCCTCCACCCATGAAGGGATCCATTTTTTCCAACTGTTCGAGTTTCCCCCAAAGGATCCCAACACCGGTGGGGCCCAGCATTTTATGTCCTGAAAAGGTGTAGAAATCACAGTCCAGATCTTGGACATCCACTTTCATATGGGGTACACCCTGGGCGCCATCTACCATGAAAATGGCTCCAATATCATTGGTCATTTTTGCCAGTTTCTTTATTGGATTGATCGTTCCAAGCACATTGGACATGTGGGTCAAAGCCACTATTTTTGTTTTCTGTGTGAAGTATTTATTTGGATCCGACAGGTTCAAATCGCCATTTTCATTGATGGGAATATAATTTAAGACCGCGCCTGTTCTTTGTGCCACAAGTTGCCATGGTACAATATTAGAATGATGCTCCATCTCCGATATCAGGATCTCGTCCTTGGGCTTCAAGGTATTGCCGATGGAATGGGCCAATAAATTAATAGACCCGGTAGTACCCCCAGTGAAAACGATCTCCTTTTCCGATGGTGCGTGAATAAACTTTGCAAGTTTTGATCTGGCTGTCTCGAACCGCTGCGTGGCTTCGTTTCCCAAAGTGTAAATTGCGCGGTGTACATTGGCATTAGCTTCTTGATAAATGGAATTTATAGCATCGAGAACAGCACTTGGTTTCTGCGTTGTGGCTGCATTATCCAGATAAACCAAATCAGAATTCTGGAAAATAGGGAAATCTTTTTTTAGATCAATAGGGGAGAAAGCCACATTAAAGCATCCCTAGTTCGAGCTGTGCTTCTTCAGACATCATGTTCCTGTTCCACATCGGTTCCCAAACCAATTCCACCTTGACATCATCAACACCATCAATACCCCTCACTTTTCGATCCACTTCATCGGCGATTACGGGTCCCATACCGCAGCCGGGAGCAGTAAGGGTCATCTTGATTCCCACTATTTTTCCTTCATTATCATCTGCAATATTTAAATCATAAATAAGGCCAAGCTCCACGATATTGACAGGGATCTCAGGATCATAACAGGTTTTGAGCTGGTCCCAGACAAGTTGCTCAGAAAAAGCGACCTGCTCTTGAGATTCCTTTTTTATATCTGTTTCAAAACCAAGGGCATCTGCGTTCTCTGCCGTGATCTGGACCATATTTCCGTTTACCAGAATGGTGTAATTTCCACCGAGAGCCTGGGTCACGCGAACCAGATTCCCAGTCAGCAGTTTTACTTCGTCACCGGAAGGGACCATGTAGGCATCCACATCTCTTAATAGTCTAATGGCTTCGTTAGGTGTGGAGTTCATACCGCTATTTCCTGAATTTTCTGTATAGCACTTGCAAAACCATTGGTCCGCTGACTTGATATGGATCCGCCTAGGCCAACAGAATCCAGAACTGTGTTGCCGTTCACAGATCGAATCTCAGTTGAGGAATGACCATTAAATATTCTTTCCAGGATGTTTAACAAACCTTTCACGATCAAAGCATCTGAATCTGTCCGGAACTGGTAAGTGCCGTCTGCCGCTGCTTCTGCCACAACCCAAGCTTGTGAAGTGCAGCCATAAATCTTATTCTGTTCCGTCTGCTCATTTTCTGTTAGGCCTGCGGATTCCCGGGCCATATCCATGAGCTGGACGAATTTGTCTTTTGGATTGTCGAAGATGGAAAAAAGTTCACTCAATTCCTGAAGCGTGTTTTGGATAATCACTACAGCTCACTTTTATCAAGCCAGTTGTCAAAACAATCCATGAGAAACGATTTTATATTTTCATCTTTCACCGTATCAAACAATTCTGCTGCAAATCCTCTTACAAGGAGCGACTTTGCCGTCTCCAAATCCAGACACCGTGAACGGAGATAAAACAAGGTATCCACATCCAACTCACCGGTGGTGGATCCATGGGAACAGCGTACGTCGTCGGCATGGATCTCCAGCTGTGGATTGGAGTTCATCAAGGCATTCTTGGATAGGAGCAAATTTTTATTGGATTGATTGGCATCCGTTTTCTGGGCATCTTTTTGAACGATGGTGCGTCCAATGAACACGCCGGAAGATTTTTCTCTTAAAATAGATTTGAAAAGCTGGGAACTG
>CAYNPR010000238.1:0-2711 GCA_964399115.1 uncultured bacterium
AACAGAAGCTGAATGCAGTGTTTCTTGCCGATGTTAATGATTTTCATTTTATTATTAGGATTCTCTTGGTTTTGATGGCGGAATTATGGGTCAACCTGGCAATATACAATCCGCTGGACAGATGATTGCCGTTTGACCATTCTACCTGATGATTGCCCATTGTGCTATAGCGAGTAAAAATTTTGGAAACCAGATGCCCCGTAACGCTATACAAAGTTAGTTCACTTTCCCCTGGTTTAGATACGGAATAACTGAACGTCGTCGAAGGATTAAATGGATTTGGGTAGTTTTGAACCAAATTTATTTGATCTTCTCGAGGTAAAAAGTCTTGAACTGTCCCCAGTTCAAACGTTGAATCCTGTTCCACTATCATGGCGTTGAGAAAAGGTCCTGAATATTCATACCCCAATCCATAGTCCACCGCAGAAAAATAGAAATCCAGGATACCGTCATCTACCCTTATGCCCGTCAAAGTAGTGTCAAAAGCATTATACTGTCCTGCGAGTGCATAGACGTCCAATTCAGAAATCCACATTGAGTCTTCAATAAAAACGTCAAAAGACCGTTCTCCATCATCATCATAATAATTTTCAGACAGCTTAATGGTTGTGGAATATATACCATTGGGCATTCGTACTTTATAGGAGACAACACGGTTAAGGGATGAGCGGTACAGGTCTTCATGGTTGGTATTGCCGATCCCTTCATCCGTCAACTGATAATTCCCGTTCATATGACCATATTCTACGGCCGATGACCATAACTGATCAGGAAGATATTCATTGTATGCACCGCCGGCACTATTGATCATTAATGGAAAAGATAAGGACTGGGGCATATCAATCTGCAGCCATTGACCCATATTTGTATTTGGAGGCTGGGAATCATCCTTGATTCCAAGGATTGTGAGGTTATACGTATTTTCCAGTATGAGCCCCGATACGTTCAGTTTCACGGTACGTTGGTCCGGCATCAAAGTTGCAGAATTCACCGAAACTCCAGTTATGGAATAACTGTTTACTGACTGGGCGGTCTGCAGATCTAGTTCTTCACTGAACCGAACTGTGATTGAATCCCCTTTGGCGCGTGCCCACAACACATAGGGTATTGTTTGGTCCTGGTACCCAATATGCTCATCATCCGTAAGACAAAGGATTAGTTGCCCATTATCAATGACTGCATTTTCCGTAATGAAGATAGATTGGTTACCATTCCAGGTATGATTATCACTTTTTTCCCATCGGGTGGTGTCAAATCCGACAAACTCATCCTGCCACTGGTGCGTAAAATCATTATTGGTGCCCGTATCCCCGCTGCCCGGAGTGTAGGAAGCGTAACGCACCCAGTCATAATATGCAAACCGCGGCAGGACGCGCTCATCCCAAATTCCAACCCAGTCCTCATGGATCGGGTTCCAGATATTCATCATAATTTTTGTCGGCTGGTTTAAATCTGCTACATGGCCATCTGTTTGCCTGTATACTTCTTCACCATTGATGAACCAGGCCACATAGTCTGGTGTCCACTCAAAACCATACTCGAAAAAGTCCAAGTGTGTATTAAAAGGAACATAGTGGGTTCTCAAATGAGAACCGGGCGTCATGGTATTCATGTCCACTACCTGTTTAAAACGCCCCAGAAGTTCAATATCAATCTCGACCCAAGGTGTATTGGGTGTATCATCATTATAAACAAAAAAAGAAGAAACCAAACCCTCGCCCTGTGCCGGTTTATACCGCGCTTCAAATTTCCCATATAGAACCGGTTCGAGCGTGCGAAGCTCAGCTCCTCGTTCTGCTCCCATCAGCAAGATGGATAATAATAAGAAATATATTATGGGAGTTTTAATCATCTAAGTTACTTTTTGAGCCATAGTCTAAACGGCTATCTGTTGTAATGATGGGGAAGGATGGAACCACGGTGGGGAATGGCACACCACGCTGGGTCACCATCATGTCAGTTGCCGTCAATTCAATGGATTCAAAAGCATCCATGTTGATTTTAATCTGCTTGGAATAAACAACCTGGAGCGAATCAATGACGGGGTTCATGAAGTCCAACCATTGCTCCTGGTCATTGATCTGTTGGTTATTTGATCTAATCCGTGCAGCATATTTTTGGCTCAAGGATGCATCCCGCCACATATCAACGTGGGTACCCACATTCCAATATTCGTCATACCCATTTCGGTAGCATTGTTTCGTGATTTCAATATCCCGAAAAACGTCGGCGATGGCTAGGCGAAGTTGTTCGGGAAATTCGCTGCGATTCATTTTTCTTTTTCGAAAAACAAAAGGATGTGATCTTAGTTCCTCATTAAAATCATTCACGGTCCAGTTCCTGCCGTCATATTCCAAAAGGACTGAATTTGGATCCAAATCCATATCACTCCCATCAAGCGTAAACGTTGGTTGATCCAGCATCTCAGGCTCATTCCATATCGCTTGGTTCATGGCATTTTGTTTGGCGGAGTCCATCTTAAAGAAAAAATCCGCTGCTCTGCTCGAATAAGCATTAAAGACGTCGGGATTTAAATTCATTTCCTTGCCGCTCATGAGATCTTCCACCCATTTGATATAGGTTTTTTTTGCTTTTTGCTCAGTGATCCGTTCCTTAACGTCGTCCCAACGTCTGCGCCGATCCGATTCCGTAACGGCAACCTGATCCGTCCAACCTTTGATCCTCATTACAATATAGGTATCATCTTCCGT
>CAYNPR010000239.1:0-2701 GCA_964399115.1 uncultured bacterium
GGAAATGAAAAAATTCATGATAAATTCGCTGGAACCACGGCTGGGAGCACACCCAAATCGGAACGTAAATCCATGAATTTTTCAGTCAATAATATTTTCCAGACCAAGATGATCAAAGAAGATGAAGAAAAAAAGATCGATCTCTTTAGCTGGCGTATGAGCAGCAGTTATAATTTCGCTGCAGATTCCATGAACCTCGCCAATCTCCGTTCCTCAGTACGATCAAAAATCGCTGGAAAACTCAACTTGGATCTTTCCATGACCCACGACTTCTACCAATATAATTCGGAAAGTAAAAAGCGTATCAACCAGTATGAATCAACTCCCCGTCTTACCAACGCCAGGTTTTCAACCGGATTCAGGTTCTCGGGTGAACGATGGAAAGACAGGACAAAAGCCGATGAACCCAAAGATACGACAACAACGAAAGAAAACTTAGCGGAGCCGGAGCTTATGGCGCCTCTCTCAAATATGAAAAATACGTTAAAATCTGGAAAATTGTGGAGCACAAACGTCAGCCTGAGTTACTCCTATACTGCCACCAACCCATCCAATCCGAGAAAAACCTTCTGGATGAATACGTCTTCCACAATAAACGTTACGCAGCAGTGGCGCGTTTCCTACCGGGCTCGGTTTGATTTAATCACTCGAGACATGGTCAGTCATTCCTTTTCCATCCATCGAGACCTGCATTGCTGGGAACTGTCCCTTAACTGGACTCCATCCGGCTTAGGACAAGGCATTTATTTTAAACTAAACGTAAAATCTCCAACCCTGAGAGACTTAAAAATCGAAAAAAGAAAAGGTGTTTTTTCAGGACCCAGTCTTTAAATCTTAGATTGTTCTCTCAAACACAATGAGTGAAATTCTCCCTACTAAAAAAGATGAATCATGATCTGCCCTGAATGTCACGCTGAATATTTGAACCACATTAAGGAATGTGCCGATTGCGGAGTTTCACTGGTAGATGATTGTATCTTGGATGTCCCAATCCCGGAAATGACCTGGCTTCCCCTGCCATCATTTTCTGGAAAAGTATATGCGGACATGGCGGCGGAACTCCTGGAACAAAACGATATCCCTTATTATTTTAAAATGGATTGGGCATCTTCGGCTTTTAATATTGAAGCTACAAATTTGCCGGGACAGACGGTTCGTATTTTTGTCCCTAAACCATTCCTAAAAAAAGCGTCCGATATCGTTGAAGCAATTACTGGAAAAATCGGTTGAGCCATATTCGAACCATTAAAGGAACACATGATATTCTGCCGGCTGAATCAAAAAAGTGGCAAAGGTTGGAACGGATTTTTCATACCGTCTGCAGACAATTCGGATACGAGGAAATCCGTACTCCAATCTTTGAAGAGACTCGGCTTTTTCTCAGAAGCATTGGAGAAGATTCGGATATCGTCTCCAAGGAAATGTATAGCTGGTCGGATAAGGATGGAACCGGACTTACGCTCCGACCGGAATTAACGGCACCGGTAGTTCGATCTTTTATTCAACATAATCTTGGCACACATTCACCCATTCAACGTCTTTATTATCTTGGACCATCCTTTCGAAGAGAGAGACCGCAAAAAGGACGTACCCGGCAGTTTCATCAATTTGGTGTGGAAGCATTTGGCTCTTCTCATCCGGAACAGGATGCAGAAATCATCGCCCTTGCGTGGCGCATTTTATCAAAATGTGGATTAAGTGACAGTGTAACCCTTCATTTAAACAGTATAGGCTCACCGGAATGTCGCTCAGCTTACCGGGATGCTTTAAAAGAGTTCATTCGTCCAAATCTGGATCAATTTTCGGAAACAAGTCAGCGTAGATTTGAATCTAATCCACTTCGAATCTTAGATACAAAATCAGAAAATGAGCAAAAAATCCTGAACGATGCTCCATCAATCACAAAATTTCTCAACGCTGATGACCGAATACATTTTGATATGCTCCAATTTTTTTTAAAAACTTTAAATGTCTCTTTCATCCTCAATCCAAAACTTGTTCGCGGACTTGATTATTATACCCAAACCGTGTTTGAATTCACATCCGATGAATTAGGCGCCCAAGATGCGCTTTTGGGTGGTGGGCGTTATGACGGACTTGTGGAAAATTTGGGTGGGAAGCACACACCGGGAATAGGGTTTGCCGCTGGCATGGAACGATTCCTGATTGTGATGGAATCACTTGGAGAGCCTCGTATAGAATCGGGAAATGATATTTATTTCGTGTGCCAGGATAAAGAAGGTATTCCTACAACTCTGACGCTTTCGAATGAATTAAGACAAGCCGGGTTTAATGTTGTTACCGACCCGCTTCGTCGAAGCATGAAAGCCCAGATGCGAGATGCAAATAAATCGAATGCACGATTTGCTCTCATTCTAGGCCAAACGGAATTGGAAAGCGAATCTGTTGTTATAAAAAACCTCTTGGATGGAGAACAGGATACGGTCTCCCAGAGTGAAATCATAGAAAAACTAAGGAATTTGACAAACTGATACCTTATTATTTATATTATATACGCGGGTACGAAAAGCCCAATTTCATAAAAAGGAAGGAAAAAATTTAACATGAGCCTAAAACCGTTATTGATTGTTGAATCACCCACAAAGATCAAAACAATACAACAGTATCTGGGGAATGAATATGACATTATTTCCTGTGTAGGCCACGTGAAGGATCTCCCTTCCAATGAATTGGGAATCGA
>CAYNPR010000240.1:0-2697 GCA_964399115.1 uncultured bacterium
CTGTAAAGCTGCCAAGACTAAGGATTTTTCTTCCGTTATTACCTTTTCAGGTTTCGATGCCGATAATTTCCTGCGCCAGCTGGGAGACATCAATCTCTGGGTGGATAGCAAAGCATACAACTTTGTGGAAAATATTCATCAGATTTGGTTGCTGGCCATTGTGGATTTAGTCATCGACAGTCGGGAATATTCGGCCTGAATAATTCATTCATTTTATAGTAAGGACCTTAACCTTATGAAAGAAATCTTTATCACCGGCGGTGCCGGTTATGTGGGTGCCGTCCTAGTTCCCTATCTGCTTGAGAAAGGCTATGTCGTTACCGTCTTGGATCTCATGATTTATGGCGAGGAGGTACTGCAAAGCCACTCCAAATTGAAAGCCGTAAAAGGCGATATCCGTGATCAGGCGATGCTAAAAGCATTAATCCCTGGGCATGATGCCATCATTCACTTGGCCTGTATCTCCAACGACCCCAGTTTTGACCTCAACCCGGAACTGGGCAAATCCATCAACTTGGATGCCTTCCGGCCACTGGTGGAGATTAGCCGAGATGCAGGCGTGAAACGTTTCATTTATGCTTCTTCATCCAGTG
The DNA here is from genome assembly GCA_964399115.1 of uncultured bacterium. Classification (GTDB taxonomy): domain Bacteria; phylum Fidelibacterota; class Marinisomatia; order Marinisomatales; family UBA1611; genus CAYNPR01. The sequence goes on from CAYNPR010000240.1 coordinate 594, forward strand.
TGTACGGCATCAAGGAAGAACCGGATGTTCATGAGGAGATGACCCTGGAGCCCCTCACAGACTATTCCCGTTTCAAGGCTGATTGTGAAAAAATCTTGGCGGAATATCAGTCCAACGATTTTACCACAGTGACCATTCGCCCCGCCACCGTCTGCGGCTATTCCCCAAGGCAAAGGCTGGATGTTATTATAAACATACTAACAAACCTCGCTTACAGAAAACGTGAAATCACAGTATTTGGTGGGGACCAGCTTCGGCCCAATATCCATATCAGCGATATGGTCGAGGCTTACCTTGTGCTGCTCAATGCACCGAAAGAAAAGATTGCCGGCAAGACTTTCAACGCCGGCTACGAAAACCAGCCCGTAAGAGAACTGGCGGAAACGGTCAAGAGAGTTGTTGGGGAAGATGTAAAGCTAATAACCACACCCACCGATGACAACCGGTCTTACCACATTTCATCTCGGAAAATCAAAGAGGAACTGGGTTTTGAGGCTACTTACACTATCCGTGAAGCGGTGGAAGACCTGTGTAGTGCATTTGACAAAGGCATGTTACCAAACTCACTAGACAATGAAGTGTATTTCAATATAAGGCGAATGCAATCTCTTGGACTATCCTAGATCATGAAAATTGGGATTGATTTCGATAATACTATTGCTAGTTATGACATTTCTTTCAAAGAAGTGGCTCTGGCGGAAGGATTCATCGATGGAAACTGGGAAGGTAAGGGAAAAACTGAATTGCGTGATCATTTACGCCGCCAACCTGGGGGTGAAAAAACCTGGATGAAACTTCAGGGTCTTGTTTATGGAAGATATATGCACGGCGCTGATATAATGCCCGGCGTGGCCAATTTTCTTTGTTCATGCAACCTGCGAAATCACCGTGTCTATATTGTAAGCCACAAAACCGAGTATGGCCATTATGACTTGGAAAAGATTTCCCTTCGCCGGGAGGCATTGAAATGGATGGAGAACAAGTGTTTTTTTGACCCGGAGCATTTCAATATTCATAAAGAAGATGTCTATTTTGCTGACACTAGGGAAGAAAAAGTGAGAAAAATAGCGCAACTTGATTGCCATTTTTTCATTGATGACCTGTCTGAGGTTTTTGAGGAGGCTAACTTTCCATCTGATACGAGAAAAATACTCTTTGGAGACTCTAACGGGGAGAGGCTGAACCGTGACACTGTAGTTCTGGACAGCTGGAGAAAAATTTCTGATATAATTTTGGGGCAAACAATAGATGACGATATTATTTCGTGGTCAAGGTGGGTGGTAGACCAACCCATTGAGAACCTTCAAAAAATTCTTGGTCGGGGTAACAGCAGGGTGTACAGAATCATAGTTTCAAACGGAAAAACTTATGCACTAAAGTACTATCCGGATCGGCGCGCAGATAACAGACTCCGCTTGAAGAATGAGTTTCAAGCTTTCCAACTACTTCATCAAAACAATATAACTAATGTACCGAAGGCGGTTGAAAAAGATGAAGATCTGAATCTGGGACTTTATGAATGGATCGAAGGTGAATCATTCACTGATCCGACATTGGATGATCTGAATAAGGCCATCGATTTTGTTATAAAACTGCATTCCTTTTCCCAAGCCATCAAGAAAAACAAGATTGCATTTGCCTCTGAAGCTTGCCTCTCCGCGAAGGACCTAATGAGCCAAATAGAAAGACGGTTCTCAAAATTGAAATCGGTCAGAATGAACTACCCGGATCTTTCCAGATTCTTGGGAACTAGATTTGAACCTTTGTGGCATGAAACCAGGGAAGAAAGTCACTCTCTTTGGCCTTTGGAATCCAGGGAAATAACCCTTCCTAAAGAAAAACAGACGTTAAGCCCCTCGGATTTTGGGTTTCACAATTGTCTCAAAGGAAGAGATGGTTCACTAACTTTTCTGGATTTTGAATATTTCGGTTGGGATGACCCCGTAAAGCTCACAGCCGATTTCATCTGGCATCCGGCTATGAATCTGAACCGCGAACAAAGAGAAAAGTGGAAGACAGCCATGGTGGAACTTCACTCTGGCGATCCATACTTCGAAGACCGTCTGAATTCGGCCATGCCTCTCTACGGTCTGCGCTGGGCTAT
>CAYNPR010000241.1:0-2694 GCA_964399115.1 uncultured bacterium
ATGTTCCGCCGCTTCCACGGTGTTTTCCACCAGCATGGCAATGGTCATGGGACCAACACCGCCTGGAACAGGTGTTGCGGCAGAAACTTTTTCCTTAATCTCGTCCCAATTGGCGTCCCCAACCAGCTTATAGCCCTTATCGTTATCCGCATCAACGCGGTTGATGCCAACATCAATGACAACGGCCCCTTCCTTAATCATATCGCCCGTTAAAAATTCGGACACACCCAAGGCAACCACCACCACGTCGGCACCTTTTGTGAAGTCGGAAATATTAGGTGTTCTGGAATGGCAAAGGGTTGTTGTTCCATTCGCTCCAGACTGTTTTAAGCTGGTGAGAATCGAGATGGGCCGTCCCACAATATTGCTGCGACCTACAACCACCACATGCTTACCGGGCAAATCAATTTCATAATATGTCAATATTCGCATAATCCCTTTTGGGGTGCAGGGGATGAATCTCGGTTCACCTATGGCCAGTAGTCCAACGTTCTCAGGATGAAAGCCATCCACGTCCTTTTTACCATCAATGGCCCATAGAATCTTATTGGAATTAATCTGGCTGGGTAAGGGGAGCTGGATGAGAATACCATGAAAGGCTGGATTTTCGTTCAATCGCTGCACCAAATCCAAAACGTCGCCTTCAGGAACGTCTACCGGGAGAAAGAAAGTCTCACTATGGAGATTCAGTTGATTGAACTTTTTACTTTTTGACCTTACGTAAATTTTAGAAGCGGGATTTTCGCCAACCAGCACGACGGCCAAACCTGGCGTTATATTTTTGGTCTTGAGCGCGTCAATCCTGTTTTCCAGGGATTGATAAACGGACCGACTGACATCCTTCCCGGAGAGAATGATTGGATTCGACATTGGGAATTGAACGGAAAAGTTAGAGTGATTCGTCGATAAGTTCGATCAATGAAGATATTTTTTGATCAACATCCGTCTGATCCGAATCGAGATTTTGTCGTGCGCTGAACAATTCATCCGTAATGTTCATAGCGGCTAGGATTGCAATTCGGGTCGAGGACTGAGTCGTGGAAAATCCCGCCTGGACTTCCCTCATCTTACCGTCGAGATATTCGCCAATTTTTATTATATAATCCGGATCCGCAGGTGCACGAACGGAATATTCCTGGCCGAAAATGGAGATTTGAACCTGATTGTCTTTATCACTCATGTCAATTCGTCTCCAATTGTTTAATGAGGTTTTTCAAATCATGTACCCGTTCTTCAATTTCCGAAAGTTTTTGCGATTCCTTGGTTGAAGAATTTGAATTCTTCTCCCTTTCTTGATCAACCGTAGAAACGAGATCCCGGATCTTAAGCTCAAGTTCGTTGAGTAAGGACTGGTCCTTCATGTGCGCAATTTAGCATTAAGTTCCCTTTCCGCACCAGAGATAATGTCATCTATAACGGGAGTTACATCCTTATCTTCAAGTGTTTTAGAATCATGTTGAAATACAATGGAAAAGGTAACGCTTTTCATATCGCTACCCACTGCTTCTTCATCCCTGAAAATATTCGAAGGATTTGCATCCACAACCAGGTTTTGACCTTTACTTAAAATCATTTTCGTAATCTGACCGACCGCCTGGGACTCTGGCATGACAAGGTTCAAATCCCTGGAAATCTTTGGGAAAGCTGAAATGGGTTTAAAATTCTTCTGTCCGCCAATCAATCCCAATAAGGCGTCAAGCCTGATCTCAAATCCAAAAGCCACATTTAAATCAAGATCCAATCTATCGATCCAGTCGGAAGACAATCTACCCATGGCGCCTATGTCCTTCCGGTTCAATATGACGGTTTGTGAATAATCATAGCCTAGATGGTTTCCGGGCTTAAGTTCAAACCGTATTCCATATTTGTCTTGGAATAGCCCGGCTAAATACCCTTTTAAAGAAAACAGATCTTCGATGGTTTCACCATGATGGACAGATGATTTATCCGCCAGACCATAAACAATGCCTGCCAGATGCTTGTATTCTTTTATCCCTTCAAATCCGTCCGATTCCTGTTCGTGGACATGAGCCAATTCGAAAAGTCGGAAATCGGGAGTGCCGTTTTTTACGTTGAAGTCAGCAGCTCTCATAAGGCCCGGAAGCAACGAGGTCCGCAAATGCCCCATCTGCCGGCTTAAAGGATTCATTAATCCAACGGCCTTTTTATTAGACAGCCCGGCCTCCATTTTATTCTGGAGCGAATTGGAATAAATCTGGTAAAACCCCATGCCAGTCAATGTAGATCGAATGGGTTCAATTTGTTTTTCCGGATCCGGTTCAGCATATCGGAACGCACCATATATATTTTCATCCGATGGTATGACGTCATATCCAACCATGCGTGCAATTTCTTCAATAAGATCAATTTCTCGTTCTATGTCTGGACGAAATGAAGGGGGTTTGCATTTCCATATGTTCTTTCCGTTCCAATTTGATTCAATTTCCAATGCGGCTAATATGCGATCCACTTCTTTCTGATCAATATGATGACCCAAAAGAAGGTCCAACTCCGTTCTTCTGAGGGAAATGCTGGATGTTTTTAACTTTTGGGGATATTCGTCCACCATTTTGGACACCAATTCTCCACCGGCCAGTTCCTGCAGAAGCGCCACTACGCGCCAGAACCCTTTTTCTGCGCCATCAGGATCCGCACCCCGTTCGAATCGCTTTGATGCGTCTGTGTTCATCTGAA
>CAYNPR010000242.1:0-2691 GCA_964399115.1 uncultured bacterium
ATCAGGCACACACCCGGGCGGAGGAATCACAGGCTCACCAGGTGAAATGGCAGCAAAAAAGATCTTGAGTGTCTGGTAATGGCACAGTTTGATATCATTGTTGTAGGCGGTGGAGTGAACAGCCTGGTTACAGCCGCTTTAATGGGTAAAGCTGGGAAAAATGTTCTACTTCTTGAAGCAAATGAAAAAGTGGGTGGATTAGCAACTACTACAGAATTTGCTCCCGGTTTTAGATGTAATGTGATCCATGATATTATAAAATGGATTGATCCAAGGGTGATGGCAGAATTAGACCTTGTAGCCAATGGATTGGAATTGAATAGACCAGATGTGGTTCGAATTGCCCTCGGAAATGATGGTGAACAAATTGCCTTTTACCAAGATCCAAAACAAACGGCAGATTCCATTGCCCGACATTCAGAAAAAGATGCCCTTGGTTGGGGAGAATTCACTGCTTATATAGAAAAATTGACACATTTTCTGGAAAGACTCTATGCGTTAACTCCTCCCCGTCTCCCGGATATCGGGTTAAAAGATGCCTTGACTATGAGATCTATCCTTGGTCCAATTGCAAAACATGGATCCCGAGGTTTGGTGGATCTATTACGGGTGACGCCTATGATGATGCCGGAATTGATGGACGAATGGTTTGAAAATCAATTACTACGAAGTGCTATTTCTACTGCCGGGATCCACCATTTATCGTTCGGCCCTTTCGCTGCGGCAACATGTTATAACTTGTTGCACCAACATCTATACAGCAGTGGGGTATTCCACAATGCACAATATGTAATAGGGGGTACTGGTAATTTGGCAAAGGCCCTGAAAGCTGCCGCTGAATCTGTACATGTTGAGATTCAAACCAATTCAAAAGTGAGATCCATCGATTTGGATAATGGTATCTGTTATGGCGTTACTCTTCAGGATGGAAAATCTCTAAAGGCCAAGACCATTGTATCCGGGCTTGATCCTCACAATACCTTTATCAATCTTGTTGGCACACCAAACCTCAACCCCAATTTCCACACACAACTCCGGAATATCAAATACCGTGGTAGTACAGCTCGAATTCATTTTGCGCTGGAAAGTCTGCCGGAAATCAATGGAGTATCAACAGATCAAATGGGTACTGTTTTCTCTATTTGCCCCACTATAGAGTTTTTGGAGCGTGCTTCCGATGCAGTGAAGTACGGGTGCATAGCAAAAAAGCCATATGTAGAGTTCAGTATCCCAAGCATAATGAATACTGATTTTGCACCAGATGGCAAACACGTTCTTTCTGCCACGGTCCAATACGCCCCTTATCATTTACGTGACCAAAAATGGAATGATGAATCGAAGTCTATATTGAAAAATAATGTGGTTCTTGGATTGGAAAAAATCATACCTGGTTTTTCATCTATAATTGAATCATCAATGGTTTTGTCACCATTAGATCTGGAAAACGAATTTGGATTAACCGAAGGAAACCTGAATCATGGCGAAATGACTTTAGATCAGTTCATGTTCATGCGTCCTACCATTAGTGCCGCACAATACGCATCACCAATTCAAAATCTTTATCTTTGCGGCCCAGGAACCCATCCCGGAGGCGGGATTCATGGCACTAACGGGTTAAACGCAGCACAAAAAATAAAAAAGGATAATTAAACCATGATAAATTTTACCCTACTTGATGATCAGCTTATAAATCGTATTATAGATGAGGCCTATCTTCTTTTGGAAGAAACAGGTGTTGAAGTTCAGTGTGATGAATTAATTGATCGCATGAAAAAAGCTGGCCTTCCTGTAAATAAAGAAACCAAGCGTATTACTTTCCCTCGGGCTGTAACTGAGCAAAGTATTGCATCATCTCCAGAAACAATAAAACTCTTTGACCGAAGCGGAAACCTCTTTTCTACAATTGGTGGCAATAAAACTAACTTTGTTCCAGCATCATCGGCATTAAATATCCTAGATTGGCGCACCGGCGAGCGCAGAACAGCACAAACAACTGATTTTATCGAATATATTAAAGTTGTGGACCAGGCAAAACATATTGCCTATCCTTCTACAGCATTTTCAACAGATGATATACCCCAGGATATAGCCGATGCCTGGCGACTGTATATGGTAATGGCCCACAGCAATAAGCCTGTTGTATCTGGAGCATTTACTCATCATGGAGTTCCCCGTATGGCCCGCATGATGGAATGTTTTCGGGAGAGTCAAAGTGAAATGATGGAAAAACCAATGGCAGTCTTTACCTGCTGCCCTAATAGTCCTCTACGCTGGGGAATAGATTCCAGCCATAACCTGATTGACTGTGTAGAAAAAGGCATTATTGTTGAAGTCGTACCTGTGCTTATGATCGGTCTGGCAGTACCAGTAACTACTGTAGGGGCACTTGTTATGCAAACCGCTGAAGTGTTAAGTGGAGTTGTTTTTACTCAGTTGATTAAACCTGGGTCTCCTGTCATTTTTGGAGGTGCCCCAGGGGCATTCCATATGCAGCTAATGAGTGCGCCCATGACAGGTGTTGAAGCTTTGCAATTATATTGCGGCTATGCCCAGATTTGCCAGCATTTAAAAATCCCATCCCAGGCTTACATGGGACTTGGAGATGGCAAATTCAATGATCCACAAGCAGGGTCTGAAACAGCCAGCGGCGCCTACTTGGCAGCTTTGAGCCGCATCAATCAGGTGGCAGGT
>CAYNPR010000243.1:0-2682 GCA_964399115.1 uncultured bacterium
TGTATATAGATGAAGATACAATTCTTGATTTAAGTGGTTTTGGTGAAGATTACGATGAGGGATTTTTCAAAGATGACGGACTCATTAGGCTCCAAAAATGGGTTGATGAAAATAGGAAAAACCTAATAAAAATAAATCCGGGAACAAGAATTGGTCCACCAGTATGTCGTCCTAGTAAAATAATTTGTATTGGTCTGAATTTCTACGATCATGCGAAAGAATCTGGAGCAGAGCCCCCTACCGAACCTGTTATTTTTTTTAAAGCAACTACTGCGATATGCGGACCGTATGATGATTTTGTCATACCAAAAAAGGCAACAAAAGCCGACTGGGAGGTTGAATTGGCGCTCGTAATCGGTAAAAAAGCAAAATATGTACCTGAAAAAGATGTCTTTGATTACATTGCCGGATACTTACTCCACAATGATTACAGTGAAAGAGCATATCAATTGGAAAGAGAAGGTCAATGGGTTAAGGGGAAGAGTTGTGATACTTTTGCCCCTATTGGACCATACTTAGTTACTAAAGATGAAATTAAAGATATTAATAATCTAGACATGTGGTTAAAGGTCAATGGTAATTACATGCAGCGGGGGAATACCCGTAATTTTATTTTTGAGGTTACACACATCGTTTCATACATAAGTGAATTTATGACCCTGCTCCCCGGTGATATAATTTCCACAGGTACGCCTCCGGGAGTTGGATTAGGCATGAACCCTCCCCGTTTTCTCAAACCGGGTGATATGGTTGAACTAGGAATTGACGGTCTTGGATCTTCCAAACAACAAGTTGTATCCCAATCAGTTTAATAAATGGCATGTGGATTGGTTGTTTTCTGCCATTTAGATCCAGTAATTCCAACCTACAACAATTCCAATCTCTCGATAAGAAATTCTGATTTAAAAGGATGTCCTCACTGGATATTTATTTTGCTACCATGTTAAATATACATCCAACTCCCACGAATAAAAAAACCCTCCCTGTGCGGAGCCCAATGTTATTTCAGTAAAACTAGTTTCTTGATGCTAAAAAAATATATTATCTAATAGCTAACGGCGCTACATGGTCGATGTCATATATCAATCGTTGTATGACAACAATAAAATGCAATACTAACTGTTGGATTCATCCCAACCATGAGCATCTTTAAATGGATAATGCCTTCCTTCATTATATTTCGGAAATGGTAAATAGTCATTGATACCGTCTTTTACATCGCCTCGAAACAAAAATGGACTACCGCAGTTTTTTTCTAGTATCTTCGTCGAAGTCGGAATATACCGTATGGTCAGGCCTTTCCGCCATTTCGATGAATTATTTGCATCTGATCCATGAATAATATTGGGATGGTGGATGGATAAATCGCCAGCACTTAGCTCAAGATCAATCGCTTTGCTTTCGTCGATTAATTCTGGGTCTATACTTGAACCAAGAACATTATCAACGTCATTCCGTTCTATATACTCATGTAAATTACTCTTATGTGTTTTTGGGATAACCCGCATACAACCATTCTTTCTGGTTGAATCGCTAACGGCAAGCCAAATTGAGATGACTTCCATTGGTTTTAATGGCCAGTAACTTGCATCTTGGTGCCATAAAACCGGTTTACCGTCATAAGGTGGTTTACAGATATAGTGGGACGCGAACAATGCAATATTGGATCCAATAAATGCTTCAACAATATCCAGAAGACGTTCATCACTTACTAACCGTACCCAAAACGGATCATTTATAACAAATGAAGTGTGCAAAAATTCCGGTCGAACATCCGGATTTTGTTCTATCAGCCATTCAATATGGCCGCAAGTTTCTGCTATAATATCAGCATCAAGAACATTATGGCATATCCCATAACCATCTTTGTTATACTGATCAACAAGTGCTTGATTATCACAAGGGCTTTCTTTTATCTGTGTAATGTATTCTCCTCATGAACGGTTAAATTAGTTACTCCAAATACACTATCAACTCACTGCCAGGGCAGCTGAATTACAAATCCCCGAGGATACCTCAGTAAATGAATATTCCATAAGAGGAAACTTATACCTCACTATTGCGAAATGTCCATAAACAAAAAACCCCACGAATGTGGGGCTTGATGCAACAGATCATCTTATTTTTAAAGAGGACAAAGTATCTTCCATTTATTCAAATTAATCTCTAACCAAGCCTCTATTTTCCAATTCAATTAAACACTTTTTAAATACTTCATTACTCTCATCGGGATCAATCCCATCCAATGCATCGTCTATCTTTTTTGAACACCTGAGTTTTACCTCCAGTATTTCTCCAGTTTCATCATCTTCCATTTTAAAATCTTTTATTTTACTGATTACCGTGTCTCCCTTTCCAAACTTCCCATCTGAAAACTTTTTTTCAAGTGAGAGCATATCATATATAAAAAAATCGTATTTAGCTCCATTTGTTATCGTTTTTCTTTTGGTAACGTTTATGTCGTCGTAATACATTTTATTTTTCCCTTAATAATAATGAAATGGAATCTCCAACCATGCATATGGCGAATAATTTATCTTGGGGTTACGTTGGTTGCACAGGGACCTTTATCACTGGCTCCCTCTTCATAATCAACATCCTGCCCTTCTTTCAGGGTTTTAAACCCATCCATTTTAATTTCACTCATATGGACAAATAAATCTTTACCACCATCGGATGGTG
>CAYNPR010000244.1:0-2675 GCA_964399115.1 uncultured bacterium
TAGGCGCTTCTTCCGCAGGCGCTTTCTCAGCAGGAGTTTCTTCGGCGGGAGCTTCCGTTACCACTTCAACCTCGGCTTTTGCAGCCTTCTTTTCTTTCGCTTTTTCAACAATCCGCTTTTCCCGTGCTTTCTCGACGTCTTCCCGATTTAATTCCCATTTTTTCATTTCCTTCTTAATGGTCGCTTCATCGAGGCCTTGCTCCATGAGATGCCAACGATGAGCAATTCCGGCTCTGCGCAGCAATTTATGGGCTGCATTAGTGGGAATGGCGCCTTCACCTAGCCAATGAAGGGCTCTTTCACCATCAATTTTATACGATTGGTCTGGATCAATGGGATTGTACCAGCCTATCTCTTCAATGGCAGCTCCATCTCTACGTTTTCTTGAATCCATTATAACCATACGATAAAAAGGCCTGTTTCGCCGCCCTATGCGTTTTAATCTGATTTTCGTCGCCAACTTTTTTCTCCTTAGTTTAAACTACCAAAACTTCCCATTCCCGGAAGTGTTATCTTTTTCATCTTGCCCATCTTTTTCATCATTTTCTTCATCTCGGAAAATTGTTTCAAAAGGGCATTGATTTCCTGTACCGGCCGCCCGCTTCCTTTTGAAATTCTCAGGCGACGGCTCCCATCGATGAGCTCCGGACGTTTCCTTTCGCTCGGTGTCATGGAATTGATGATGGCTTCGGTCCAAAGAACTTGGCGATCATCCATGTTTAATTGTTTAAAAACTTTTGAGTTCATCCCAGGCATCATGCCCATTATTTGGTTAATGGAACCCATTTTTTTCAACTGACGCAACTGGGCCTGAAAATCATCCAAGTCAAACGTATTTTTTACCAGTTTATCCTGGAATTTTTTTGCATCTTCTTCATCTACGATATCCTGGGCTTTTTCAACCAAGGACACCATGTCGCCAAAACCCAGAATCCGGTCTGCAATCCGTTTTGGATCAAAAACGTCCAAACCATCAAGTTTCTCGGATGTGCCGATGAATTTGATGGGACAACCCGTCACTGACCTGATGGACATGGCCGCACCGCCACGGGCATCACCATCCATTTTTGTAAGGATAATGCCACTCAAAGGCAACGCTTCATGAAAAGCTTGGGCTGAATTTACTGCATCCTGCCCCATCATACCATCAGCTATAAACAGAATTTCCTCCGGCTTGACTTCGTCGGAAATGGCCTGTACCCCATTCATCATTTCTCCGTCAACGTGAAGCCGACCCGCAGTATCCAAAATCACAATGTCCATTTTCAAAGATCGTGCTTCATCAATCCCATTTTTACAGATAGCCAATGGATCTCCCGTCCCTTCATCATAGACAGGACTGTCGATTTGTTTTCCAATCGTGATCAACTGCTCAATCGCAGCTGGTCGATAAACGTCTGCAGCCACCATCAGAACCGATTTGCCGGCTTTTTTCAATCGATAAGCCAATTTACCGGCAGTGGTTGTTTTACCGGAACCTTGAAGCCCCGCAAGCAATATAACGGCCGGCTTTTTTCCCAATTTCAGGTCAACGGGATCCGCGCCCAAGGAATCCACCAATTCATCGCGAATAATCTTTATGAATTGCTGACCGGGTTTGACTGACTTCGTGACCTTCGTTCCCTGTGCTTTTTCCTGCACGTTCTTGATGAAGTCCTTGGCTACCGTGAAATTGACGTCGGCATCCAACAGCACCCGTCGGATTTCCCGGACGGTGTCATTTATATTTTTGTCGGTTATCTTACCCAGCCCCCGAACTCGTCGGAAGATGGACTCAAACCTTTCCGTAACGTAACCAAACATATTCAACCGGCTCGAATAAAGCCCGGAAAATTAGTGTTTTCCTTGTAAAAAGGAAATGTGAAAAGGCTGAAAAAAATTATAACTTTCACAAGATGTTCAAACCCTGATACAAAGGGTCATGACTGATTTCCACAGATATGTCCATGATGGCTCCTAAAAATTGTAGTCCATTGTGACGCCAGCCTGTCTCGGGTCACCATAACTTTTCCAGAGTTGGTCAGGATAATCCGGCGGAATCAGCCCAAAATAAAAACCCCGGGTGGCGTACAGTTCATCTAAGACGTTCCGGATCCAAAAAGTAGCGGTCACTTTTCTAAACGTTTTGCCAACCGTAAGGTTTAGTAATGAATATGGTTCAGATTTTTCATCATGACTATCGGAAAAATAATATTCGTCTTTGTAACTCATATTAGCGGTTGCCAATAACCCGGATCCATTTTCATATTTCAAACCCAATGAGCCTGATATTTTTGGTGACGTGGCTGCTGACCTTTCTCCACCAAAAGATTCAATACCTTCCGCCGCATAATAAACGAACTTGTCGACCCAAGTCTCCAAATACCCTAAGGAAGCGTTTAAATGAATGCTTCGCCTGAATTTGTGTTTGTGCTCCCATTCAAATCCCTGAATCGTCCCGGAACCGGCATTGCCGGTATAATAAAGAAAACTGTTGGGATCGCCCTCAACCTGTTGACTCGATACGGAAACTTGCTGATCCGTTCGATTGCCGTAAAAGGCAGTGAGTTGAGACCGATAATCATTCGTCAGGTGTTTAAAACCAACTTCAAAATTCTGGATAAATTCCGGGTCAAAGGGACGGCTTGCATCAGATAAATATGGCTGCTGATTCACACCACCAGACTTGTAGCCCT
>CAYNPR010000245.1:0-2672 GCA_964399115.1 uncultured bacterium
GTTTGGTATCTGATTGCGTAATTCTTTTTTAAGCATGCTCATATATAAACCTCAAAAATTTAATATGTCACTATGTGAATTTAATCACTCCATCTATTACCGCAGTATTCTAATCCAATAACCGTACCACGAGCCCAGACCTGAGCTTTGGTTCAAACCATGTGGATTTTGGCGGCATCACCTTGACAGCATCCGCTACAGCTAATAGCTCATCAATTGAAACCGGATGGAGAGCAAAAGCAACTTTCGCATCCAGACTGCAACGGCGCTCTAATTCTTCCAACCCTCTGGCTCCCCCTACAAATTCGATTCTTTTATTGGTACGGGTGTCATCAATTTTTAAAATAGGAGCTAACAGACGATCTTGCAGTATTGATGCATCCAGTCCTGTGACGGAATCATTTGAAATAAATTCATCTTTTACAATCAATTGATACCAGTTCCCATTTAAGTACATGGAAAAGGCATATCTCCCAGCAGGCTTCCGAAGACTAGGTAATTGTGTAAGCATGAATCTGGTTTTTATTAACTCTAGAAATTGATCTTCGGATAATCCAGCCAGGTCTTTCACCAAACGGTTATAGCCCAGTATCTGCATTTCGTCATGAGGAAAGATAACGGATAAAAAATAATTATATGATTCATCTCCCCGGTGTCTTGGATTATTATCTTGTCTGATTTTCTGTACCCGGGATGCCGATGCTGCACGGTGGTGGCCGTCCGCAATATACAAAGCGGGGATGGATTCAAAATAATGGCTGAGAGATTCTAAGGTTCCTGATAATGTTATTTTCCATAAACTATGAACGGTGCCGTCATCTGCCTGAAAAGTAATATCCATTTCCTGATTTTTAATGTCTGCAATGTGTTTTTGAAATTCACCATCATTTCTGAAAGTAAGGAGAACAGGCCCTGTATTGGCGTTAGTGATTGCAATATGGCGGGTCCGGTCATTTTCTTTATCCGGACGGGTCAGTTCATGTTTCTTTATTAGATCTTGATTGTACTCCTGAACGGAAGCTGCCGCTATAATTCCCGTTTGAGTATGCTGTACCATCGATATTTGATAAATATAAAAGCAGGGATTTTCATCCTGACATAATTTTCCGGATTTAATAAATGCATTAAGGTTCTCAGCTGCATGATGGTGGAGTGTCTCTCCAGATGGTGCATCCCCAAGTGAATAATCTATTTCTGGTTTGATAATTCTCAGGAAAGAGTCTGAATTATTTTGTGCCATTTCCCGGGCTTCAATTGATGATAAAACATCATAAGGAGGGGACGAAACTTTTTTAGCCATCTCAACCGGAGGTAAGTATCCACGAAAAGGCTTAATCTCTGCCATGGTCTATTATTATCCCCAGTTTTTCAACCATTAGTTAAAGAATCTCTATTTTCAGCTAAAAGTAATTCTATTCTAGCCTTGGTACGCTCTGAAGCTTGACCATCCAATCTATGAAATATTTTATCTTGGTCAACCTTTTGTGCCTTTTTCATTTCGACAGTTGGATGTAATGCCTTCTCCAACTCATCCCTCAACTTATCTGTATTATTGATGTGCACAAAAGAATCCTTCAAATATTCACGATTGTCAAAGTTGAGAAGTGTCTCACCATCGGAATGCTTTAAACTTTCTTGATCAAGGTTATAAATAATCCCTGTTTTTCCTGTGGCTAAGAATTCAGTAATTGCACCAGATGCTTCTGAAATCAATGTATCTGCAACATATAATAATGGCAAAATATTGTAATGATCTTTTGGTATAATGATTGCGTGAGGATATTGTTCTATTCGATCTTCAAAGATTTTATGTTGACTGTGGGACGCATATTTCCCTAACCATGCATAATGATGTAGTTTTATAATAAGATTATATTTAACAGTTTCTTTAAAAATTGAATCTTTTAAATCATACAGACAGGTTGGCTTATAGGTTGGTGCAAAAAGAACCGTGGGTCTATCTGGATCAAGTCCCAATGAACTTAATATTTCAGTTCTATCATAATTCCCATCAGTAAAATATGGATCCATCTTTGGATAACCAACTTTATAAACTTCTGAATGTCCGAGGCTGCCCGATTCCTTTAAAGATTGTACAGATTGCTCTCCTTCAACAAAAATAAAATATCGGGAATCTGCGTGTTTTTTTAATTCCCGATAGGTAACCGTTTTAGTGAATGTGATGCCATGATAAATCAGGAAAAGTAAAGCACCACCATATTTTTTTTCATCTACTACATCCGGAACAAAAACAATATCAAATTTTTCATTTTCATCACTAATTCGATGTCCATCCATTTCAAATATCTTTAAATATTTCTTTGTCTGATCTTTATTAAACCAACCAAAAGACCGTTCAGTCTCGTGCGTCAAGGAAAGAGAAACGTCATATTTGGGATCACTTTCAAAAAGTGCAATTAATGGGTCATATGCAGCTTTATGATACAGGTAAAACATTTTGAACAACACTTTTGTTTTAACCATAATTTATTGTACCATACTTTTGGAAATAATTTTTCGAATCTGATGTTTACGAATAATGTTTTTAGGTTTTTGTTTTAATTGATTTTGCAATCCATTAGCAAGAATATTTTTTATTATTTCCAACATACGTTTAGATGAATTTCCATCGAAATATGGGTGAATATCCTTGAGACAACTTTCTCTATTTT
>CAYNPR010000246.1:0-2663 GCA_964399115.1 uncultured bacterium
ATTACTTGAACTTATTTCATACAATATATAATTACAATAAAATTTTGCCCGGGCAAGTGCCCGAAATATCAGAATTATAGAAAAAATGAGTATAAAAGTTAATTTCGAGTCATTAACCATCAATAAAATATGATTTCATTAAAAAAACTACGGTCCAATCCAGAAGGAATAAAAAACATCCTTGCTTTGAAGGGCGACCATGTAGATATAAATGAAATATTAACTTTGGATGAAAACGTCAGATCATTAAAAACAAAGGCAAATGACTTGCGGGCAGAACGAAATAAAGCATCGGAGGAAATAGGACGGGAGAAAAAGGAGGGGAAGGATACAAATGAAGCCATTATCCTCACCCGGGAACTGGGAGACCGACTTAAAGAAATCGAAACAGAATTACATGAGATTGAGGATGAATTATCGGAATTACTTTACCATATTCCGAACACGCCCCATGATTCATCGCCCGTTGGAAAGGATGAAACTAAAAACATCGGTGTGAGGGAATGGGGTCAAGAAGCAGAATTTGACTTTACACCCAAAACCCATATTGAAATTGTAGAGTCGCTTGGATTGCTTGATTTTCAGAGGAGTGCAAAACTGTCTGGTAGTGGATTTCCACTATATATGGGCAAAGGCGCTCAATTGGAACGAGCCCTGATAAACTTTATGGTTGATCACCATGTGATGAATTATGGATTCAAGGAAATATTTCCTCCGGTTCTCATGCTTGATTCAGCTATGCGGACGACAGGACAACTTCCAAAATTTGAGGAGGATATGTACCATACGGAAGTTGATCATCTTTATCTTGCACCCACAGCCGAAGTACCCGTGACAAACATACATCGTGATGAAATTCTGGATGAAAAGGATCTACCGATTTACTATGTAGCGTATTCTCCTTGTTTCCGGCGTGAATCTGGATCTTATGGAAAAGACACTCGAGGCCTATTGCGGGTCCATCAATTCAATAAGGTTGAACTGGTAAAATTTACTACCCCTGAAACATCTTATGATGAACTGGAAAATCTTACCCTCCAAGCGGAGTCCATTTTGCAATGTTTAGGATTACGTTATCGTGTGGTTGAACTTTGTACCGGGGATTTGAGTTTTGCTGCAGCGAAATGTTATGATTTGGAATTATGGGCTCCAGGTGAGAAGAAGTGGCTGGAAGTATCTTCCTGCAGTAATTTCGAAGCATTTCAGGCTAGACGGGGAAAAATCCGCTATCGCCGAACTGATGATCAAAAAGTGGATTATCTACATACGTTGAATGGCTCAGGTGTTGCGACGCCACGCCTGATGGTTGCCCTGATGGAAACTTACCAGAAGAAAGATGGATCTATCGAATTTCCGGATGCCGTTGCGGACTTTATCGGGATTAAAGGGCTTGATTGATTGAGATATTTTTGGGTACTGATCAATACTGGATTTTGGACGACCCTCTTGGGATTCATAGGAATTGTAATTTCTATTTTTGAACCAAGCCGAGGTAAAACTTTGGGATTAATTGCTAGAGTGTGGGCAAAAATCATTTTATTCTTCAGTGGCATTCCTTATACCATCAATGGTTTGGAAAATCTTGATACAAAAAAAAATTATATTTTTGCCGGGAACCATGCATCTGGCTTTGACATTCTGTTGGCTTTTGCCGGATTGCCGTACTGGCTGGTTTCAATTGCTAAGATTGAATTGCGATCCATTCCCATACTGGGGTGGGTGATGCGAGCGGCAAGACATATATTTGTGGATCGTAGCAATCATGACAACGCAATAAAATCATTGGAAAAAGCAAAAGAATCCTTGTATGCTTTACCGCGATCCGTTTTATTGTTTCCAGAAGGAACCCGTACAAAAGATGGATCGCTTGGAGTGTTTAAAAGAGGAGGACTTCTCTTGGGGATCCAGGCTGGAATACCCATCGTACCCATAGCATTTGTGGGAACGTTTGATGTATTGGAGAAAGGATCCTGGTCCTTGAAAAAGCATCCCATAGAATTACGAATTGGGAAACCCATCACGACTGAATCATTTTCATATGAGACTAGACGAGACATGGCGGAGAGGATAAAGGAATCGGTTAAAGTACTTTTGGAGGAAGGTTGAAAAATACCAGTTACATTAATCAGGAGAAGCCTGGGATTTTGACTAAAAATGAACTCAAAGATCAGGTCGATGAATGGCATAAGCAATCCAAATCGGTTATTTTCACGAATGGTTGTTTTGATCTCCTTCACAAGGGACACATTGATTTATTGAATAAGGCTTCAACATTTGGTGATATATTGATCGTCGGGCTGAATTCCGATGAAAGTGTTAAAAGATTGAAGGGGGAGAACAGACCAATCCAACCTATTGAAATTCGGATTAAGAATATATTGACTCTGGAAGCAGTAACAGCCATATCCATTTTTGAGGGTGATACACCTCTGGATCTGATTCAAACTATCCGTCCGGATATACTTGTTAAAGGTGAAGATTACAATCCGAAGGACATTGTAGGGTCAGTGGAAATGTCGACTTGGGGCGGTCGAGTGGAAATCGTTCCTCATACACCAGGGTTCAGTACGACGGCTCAAATTGATAAAATGTAAAGAGAAGGACTTGTATAGCCGGTTCCTCGAATCTAATTTCGCCCGCGAAAAATTCGCCTAAATCCCTGT
>CAYNPR010000247.1:0-2625 GCA_964399115.1 uncultured bacterium
GTTGACGGATCCGCTCCGTGTCGTTTCCGTTCACAGGTCAGGTGGATTTGAAGGATTGGCCGTTGATGGAACACCTTCGGATTGCACAAAAATCGCGATTAAATCCATTTTGGATGAAAAACCAAACCTTCTGATTTCCGGGATAAACCAAGGTTCAAATGTGGGTACGAACATCATTTATTCCGGTACCATCTCTGCTGCAACCGAGGGAACCATGCTTGGCATTCCATCTATCGCCATTAGCTTGGATTCCTACGAATCCGATGATTGGCGAGGTGCAAAAAAGGTGGCTATCGACATGGCGACCCATGTGTTTTTTTATGGCGTTCCAAAGGGAACGTTGCTGAACGTAAACGTTCCGTATTGCTCCCCGAAAGAAATTAAAGGGGTAAAGATTACCCGTCAGGGAAACCAATATTATAAGGACGCATTCGATAAGCGAAAGGATCCCCGAGGGCGGACCTATTACTGGATGAAAGGTAAGATCGTGGATAGGGACGAATCGTTGGATTTTGATGGTAAAGCATTGTCTGAAAAATATGTCAGTGTCAGCCCAATCCATTTTAGCGTTACGAATGAAACTTACCTAAAGGAATTAAAAAAACAGTTTCCAGATGAATGATATTCATAAAAATGGCGTTGTGATCCTGGATTTTGGGTCCCAATACACCCAACTCATCGCACGACGGGTCAGGGAACAAAACGTCTTTTCACAAATTCTTCCACCGGAGACTTCCTTTTCTGAAGTATTGGGCTGGGAACCGGGAGCCCTAATACTTTCAGGTGGCCCTTCAAGTGTATTTACCGCAGAAGCACCTGAATTTGACGAGATAATTCTGGATGCGGAAATTCCAATTCTCGGCATCTGTTACGGGCTGCATCTTTTGGCACATCATCATGGCGGTTCCGTCGAATCTACGGGGCACGGCGAATATGGATTTTCTAATGTTGAAATTGATGAAAACACCGGCCTCTTTACCGATGTGGATTCCGATTCCCAAGTCTGGATGAGTCATATGGATCGGGTGACGAAAATGCCGGAAGGATGGAAGGTTCTAGCTCATTCATCCAACGGTGTCGTTGCCGCTATGGCCAATGAGGATCAAACTCGGGTTGCGACCCAGTTCCATCCAGAAGTTTCCCATACGGAAGATGGCAGTACCATCATAAACAATTTTTTATTTAATGTTTCGAATTGTTCTCCATCGTGGACCGCTGGAAACCTCATTCAGGAACAGGTGAAACTGATTCGGGAAAAAGTAGGTGATGGAAAGGCGCTGGTCGGCGTCAGTGGAGGAGTTGATTCCACGGTCGTGGCCGCATTGATGCACAAGGCAATCGGCGACAGGTCAACGGCAGTATTGATCGACCATGGGCTTCTTCGAAAAAATGAAGCAAAACATTGCGTCGACGCATTGAAAGATGGACTGGACGTCAATATTAATCTTTTCGATGAATCGGAGACGTTTCTTTCAAAATTAAAAGGCGTCATGGACCCGGAGGAAAAGCGAAAAATCATCGGCAACCAGTTCATATACTCTTTTGATCGAATTGCCGAGGAGTTTGGCGATATTCAATTTTTGGCTCAGGGGACACTTTATCCCGACGTGATTGAAAGCGGTGTCAGCAAAGGCAAGACGGCGCATGTGATCAAAAGTCACCATAATGTCGGCGGGCTGCCGGAAGATATGAAATTCGAACTGGTAGAACCGCTTCGGGAACTGTTCAAGGATGAAGTTCGAAACGTAGGGCATGAATTGAGCCTGCCCAAATCATTGATCGAGCGACATCCATTTCCCGGTCCAGGGCTTGGGGTTCGAATTATTGGCGAAATAAACCGGGAACGGATCTCCATTTTGCAGGAAGCGGATCAAATCTACATGGACATTCTTCATGAAGATGGATTATACAACGAAATCTGGCAGGCATTTTCCGTACTGATCCCCGTCCAGACCGTAGGGGTCATGGGCGACCAGCGAACCTATGAAAACCTCCTTGGGATTCGTGCCGTCACCAGTACTGACGGAATGACGGCGGACTGGTACCGGATGCCGCCTGAGACGTTATCCAAAATTTCTAACAGAATTGTGAATTCCGTTCGTGGAATCAACCGTGTGGTTTACGACGTCACTTCCAAACCGCCGGGAACCATCGAATGGGAATAATGCATTTGGAACTATTTCGAAAATTATGGCTATATTTCATCAAATTATTCTAAGGGAAAAAAATGTGTGGAATCGTAGGTTACATCGGCAATAGGGATTCGGTCCCTATTTTATTAAAAGGATTGAAGAGACTGGAATATCGCGGATATGATTCCGCGGGCATTGCGCTGATTCAGGATGGAAAGCTGAATCAAGTGAAAAAAGCCGGAAAAGTTTCGCAGCTTCAGTCTTTTGTGGATGATTTGCCCTTAAAAGGCACAGTAGGCATTGCCCACACCCGTTGGGCCACGCACGGCGAGCCAACCGACGTAAATGCCCATCCCCACATGGACGCGTCGGGGAATATTGCATTGATCCATAACGGCATTATTGAAAATTATGAGACCCTAAAACAGGTTTTGATTGCCCAGGGCGTTTCATTTACCAGCGATACGGATACGGAAGTCCTGGTTCAGTTGAT
>CAYNPR010000248.1:0-2616 GCA_964399115.1 uncultured bacterium
TGAAATGGGCTCTTCGCCAAATTTATTATCGTGAACGATCTTACTTTGAATCTTATAACAGATTTACAGAATCCTTAAAAGAATTGGAATTAGTTGATCCACCTCGAGAAAATATACCGTGGCCACCGATTGTGGATTTAACACCATCAGGATGGGAAGCATATATAGAAAGTGGTGGTCAAAAGATATTCATCCGAAAAGATGGGAAAGTATGGGTTGAATGAATTTATCATTTATTGATTGGTTGATCGTTGCCATCGCTTTTGCAGGTATGATATACTCTGTGAGTATGACCAAAGGGCTGATGAAGAGTATCACAGATTTTTTATCTGCCGGGCGTACCGCAGGTAGGTATGTGCTTTCTGTGTCAAGTGGTGTTGCGGGACTTGGCGCAATATCAATCGTAATGTTTTTGGAGATGGGGTATATAGCTGGGTTCTCTCTGTCCTGGTGGGGCCTCAGTCAGGGGATTATCATTCTCGCAATCACAATGTCTGGTTGGGTGATATACCGTTTTCGGTCAACGAGGTGTTTAACGCTAGCACAATTTTTTGAGAAACGGTACAGCAGAAACTTTCGTATTTTTGCTGGAATTGTTGCCTTCACTGCAGGGATCATTAACTTTGGTATTTTTCCGGCAGTAGGAGCCCAGTTTTTTATAAACTACTGTGGTCTACCTGAATCATTTATGGGCATCCCAATGTATCCACTGGTCATGTTTATATTATTGAGTACTGCTCTATATTTTGTGTATACAGGTGGCCAGATAGCGGTAATCATCGC
This sequence comes from uncultured bacterium, assembly GCA_964399115.1. Classification (GTDB taxonomy): domain Bacteria; phylum Fidelibacterota; class Marinisomatia; order Marinisomatales; family UBA1611; genus CAYNPR01. The sequence goes on from CAYNPR010000248.1 coordinate 784, forward strand.
TGATTTTTTTCAGGGAATATTTGTCACAATTGTTCTTTTCATGGTGACAATATATTTATTTTTTACGATTGGTTGGGAGCAAGTATCTGAGTCTCTGGAGCAGACTCCTATCAAACTGGCCCGCGAAGAGGTACAAAGCCTTCAGCAAGAATCATCATTTCAGATGTTGCCACAAACGGAGAAGGATACAAAAGTTGCAGAGATTAATGAAAAATATGAAAACTCATCTAGAATTAATCCGTTCAAGACAAGCCAGGTTGAAGATTTTAATTTTTGGTATTATTTAATTGGTATCATTGGCATTATGTACGGGACACTAGGATGGCAAGGGTCGCAGGGTTATAATTCATCGGCTAAGAGCGCGCACGAGGCTAAAATGGGATCTGTGCTTGCGGGCTTTCGAGGGCTCCCTCAGGGCATGTTTATGTTCCTTGTTCCGGTTCTTGTGTATGTCTTGATGAACCACCCAGATTATCAGACCGTCGCTGACGCGGTGAATAGTTCTCTGGACAAAATTTCGACAGACACATTGCGCACCCAGCTACGTGCTCCTTTTGTTCTTTCCGAGATCTTACCCGTAGGATTATTGGGTGCCTTTGCCGCGCTAATGCTCGCCGCATTTATCAGTACCCATGACACCTATTTACACTCTTGGGGATCTATTTTTATTCAAGATGTTATCATGCCTTTTCGTGGTAAACCTTTTGACAAGGAGACGCACCTTCGAGTTCTCCGGTACTCAATCTTCGGCGTCGCCGTCTTTATATTTTTGTTTAGTCTTTTATTTAGTCAGAACCAAAAGATTGCACTCTATTTTGCTCTGACAGCTGCTATTTTTTCTGGTGGCTGTGGTGCAGTTATTATTGGCGGACTGTACTGGGAACGTGGTACAACAGCCGCAGCCTGGACAGCGATGATTATTGGCGCATTCATTGGGGTTGGCGGAACTCTTGTCAAACAAGTATCGGTTGACTGGCTCTCTGACCTATCATCATTGGCTACGATCAAAACAATTCTCTTATACCTGAGGGATATAAATGGTCAGGAGTACTGGGGTATTGGTATGGCATCGTCCTCAATATCGTATATTTTTGTCTCGCTTGTTGGAAATCGTAGTAGTATAGATATGGACAAGCTATTAAATCGTGGAAGGTACAGTATTAAAGGCGAGATGGCTGTTGTAAATAAAGAGCCAGAGCTCGGGTGGAAAATATTTGGTATGGGCGCAGAGTTTACCAAATCAGATAAGCTAATCTACATTCTGAACTATGTCTGGACCGGGATGTGGACACTTATTTTTATTATTGGAACAGTCTACAACCTGTCGAACCCGGTGAGTGACAGCTCTTGGATGAAGTATTGGGAGTACTATATTTATATTAATATGGCGGTCTCCATTATAATTATTGTCTGGTTCACTGTGGGTGGGATTAGTGATCTCAAGCATATGATATCAAGTCTGCAATCTGATTATCGTGATCATGGAGATGATGGTTGGGTAACCGACAACACGTAAATATTTATGAATACAAAAGAAACACAGATTATTCTGACACGAATCGAGAAATGGTATGCTCGCATCCAGACCCAGTTCATATCTGATACTAAAAAATTGGATGCTGAATTTGGCTGGTCTAAAGATCCTACACCATTTTCTGAAAGGCTCAATTTGGATTACAAACCCATCAAAGAAGGTGAGCCTTGGGGACAAAAATGGGAAAGCGCCTGGTTCCATTTAACCGGTTCAATTCCTGAAAAATGGTCCGGGAAAAATGTTGTAGCCGAATTAGATTTTTCCGGAGAAGGATTGGTTTTTGATTCAAGCGGGAAAGC
>CAYNPR010000249.1:0-2586 GCA_964399115.1 uncultured bacterium
CTTGCAATATTTCACCTCTGGAATTCATTACAAAAGGACCTCCGCGAGCCACTGGTTCATTCAAAGGCATGCCCGCCACTAGGATAAATCGAGTGTTGTTTGTGGTTGCAGTACACCTAAACAGACCCTCTGTGCTCAGGATGGCAAGATAACTTTTTGAGACTGTTTTCCCGCAGGAAATTTCTCCCTCATAAACATAGCAAAACCCATTCCATTTATCATTGATTGGAATATTAATATCAGCACTAGAATCTAATGAAATGTCATAATATAACATTCCCGTGTGAGATCTACCGGGACCGGTAACACCTGAAAAGGTACCGGCAATAATTTTAGCCTCCCCTCCTTGGAATTGGATGGTTGGGATTTTCTCAGCAGGGATGTCGTTATAAGCCGGTTCAATCATTTTCTTTTCCTTTGGCAGGTTCATCCATAGCTGAAAACCTCTCACTAGGCCTTCGGTCTGTTCGGGTATTTCGCTATGGATGACACCCCTTCCTGCTGTCATCCATTGTACGGATCCATCAGTTAAATATCCCTCATTTCCCGCTGTATCCTTATGCCGAAATTTCCCATTAAGCATATAGGTAATAGTTTCGAATCCTCTGTGAGGGTGGGGTGGAAACCCTGCGATGTAATCATCGGGATCGTTACTGTCAAATTCATCCAGTAATAAAAACGGATCCAGCATGTCCAGACCGGGGTTAGCAATGATACGGGTGAGATTTACCCCTGCCCCATCACTGGTTTGGACGCCCTTTATAATCTGCTGAATGGTGCGGGTTATTGTTTTTTTAGCTGCACTGGTGTCATGATCCATAACTTTAATCCTTTATAGGTAATTCAAAATTTTATTCTTTCTTCACACCGCAAGTTTTTCCTGTACGTTGGGTCCCACCGGTACCGCTCCAGTGGGATTTGGATGGGCCTCAGAACCCGATAGGTGAGTAGGATTAAAGTATTACTGGTCCGGTTTAATCTTACGAACAATCTTTAAGGTATCTGTTGTTCTCGTATACCAATTCCCTGCAAGTCTTCCTAAGGGCTTCAGTTTGTCTATGAGGATACGACCATTATCATATATATCATCATTGATATGAAAAAGAACGATGGTTCCAATTACTAAAAAACCGCTTCCTGCCGTACCATCACCAACTTCTATGATCTGGTTCAAGGTACATTCGAAGCTAATCTTGGACTCTCCAACTCTGGGGGGGGTAACCTTTTGAGATGCAACAGCCGTGAGTCCTGATATATCAAATTCATTCACATTCGCTTCAAAATCTGTTGAGCACATGACCATTTGCTTGGAAAAAGAATCAGAAATAACATTCACCACAAATTCGTTTGTTTCTCGAATGTTGATCAAGGTATCTTTTTCTTCACCGTCCCAACCCCGCCGTGCAGGAGCAAACATGATGGTAGGCGGCTTTGAACAAACACCATTAAAATAGGAAAAGGGTGCAACATTGTGTCTACCATCGGATGAAATGGTAGACACAAATGCAATGGGTCTTGGCACAATGGACCCAATCATGAGTTTATGAGTGTCCTGAAAGGGATGATCCGCAGGATCAAAGATCATGATTCGATCCATGAGTATGGGTATTCTTTTTCATCTAAGCCTAAAGCTGCATCTGTTATATGCAGAGATTTGAATGTGTCAATCATTACCGCTAGTTCATTGGTTTTCTTTACACCGATTGATTCCTCTATCTTTCCCGGTTGCGGTCCGTGGGGAAGTCCCATAGGATGGTATGTGATAGATTCTTTTTCTACTCCTTTTCGGCTCATAAATTGGCCTTTTACATAATAAATAAGTTCATCAGAATCCACATTGCTATGGGCATAGGGTGCAGGGATTGACTCATCGTGATAATCAAATAATCTTGGTACAAAGGAACAAATCACAAAACCGTGAGCCTGAAATGTCTGGTGAACCGGTGGAGGTTGATGGATTTTCCCTGTGATGGGCATAAAATTGTTTATGTTGAAAATGTAAGGGAAATAATAGCCGTCCCACCCAACGAGATCAAAGGGGTGGTGCTGGTAGCCGTAGGTCTGGATCCCGTTTTTAAGCTTTACTTCCACAACAATGGAGTTGTCTTCTGCTGGCGCAACAAACTCCGGTGTTCGAATATCTCGTTCTGAAAAAGGGGATCGTTCAAGAAGCTGACCAAACTCATTTCGGTATCGGTTAGGGGTTTCAATAGGACTAGTCGATTCAATAACAAGCATTCTCATATCATTGTTTGCTTCAATCTGCCAGATCACACCCCGAGGAATGATCACATAATCTCCTGGTGTTAAATCCATTATTCCAAAATTGGATTTAAATTGTCCTGAGCCAGTATTTATAAAGAGCACTTCATCTGCATGTCCATTCCGGTATAAGGAATCCATAGAATCAGTCACATGGGCTTTGGAAATGACCAGGTCCGAATTAAAAAAAAGCGGAATACGGGATGATATTGCATCTCCGTTAGATTTTAAGCCTGCAGTGAGTAGATGATGATGTGAATGTGATTGCTCTGTAGCCACAAGGTCATTCTTTTTCAATTCACCTACGACATCCACAGCGGTTGG
>CAYNPR010000250.1:0-2584 GCA_964399115.1 uncultured bacterium
TCATGGCATTAAAGGCCTTGAACAAATCACCCATACCAGAGGGTTCCATTTCTCTCACCACCAACTGAACCTGCCCTCTCTGTTCAAAAATAGTAACCGACCCTTTGACACGGACTTCAATTCCATCCTCCGGCATAAATCTCAGGATTTGGTTCGCACCTCGAAACATGGCGCAACGAAGCTCGGCGCTTCCGTCTTTCAGGGTAAAATACATATGCCCCGAGGAAGGGTGGTGGTGAAAATTGGATATCTCACCCGAAACCCAGATATTCGACAAATTCTCCTCCAGCAGAGAACGAATCCTGGCATTGAGCTCAGATACGGTATAGGACGTTTTATGATCGGGCACGGATCACACCTAATGGATTAATTACTAAACAATTTAAAATGGATCGACCAAAAGAATCAGCCGTCCAGTCGTTCATTTCTTTTTCTTATGGCGATTCGCACGCAGGCGTTTTTTGCGCTTATGCGTATTCATCTTTTTCTTTTTTCTCTTTTTACCGCTAGGCATTTTTATTCCATTTATTTATTCATGAGTTCATTAACTCGTTGCCGCATGTTCTTACTTGGCTTAAAGGTTGGCACATACCTCTCAGGGAGATAGATCGCCTCACCGGTACCGGGATTCCGCGCTTTTTTCGGCATCCGATGTTTAACGCCAAAAGTCCCAAAACCACGCAGTTCCACGCGTTCATTATTCGCCAAAGAATCTACGATCGTACTCATAATACCGTTCATAACGGTATCGGTTTCCACTTTTGTCAGACCTGTGGCTTCAGATACTGTGTTTACGATTTCCTGTTTTGTCATAAGGTAACTCCTTACAGATTTTCCTTTTTAATTTTATTTTTCCTTGATCCAGAGGATCAGCTTCTGTCCCGGATAAATCAAATGAGATCCGTATTTCATATTGTTCCACCGGCGAATCGTGGAGGCTAGGGTACCATAATCTTGAGCGATCTCTCCTAGAGTATCTCCCCGCCTTACTTTATAAACTCGTTTTGTGTGGCCGGAGGGTCCACCATTTTTGCCGGATCCCCAAATTTGACCACCCTTCAAGGGGATTTTCATCTTTTGCCCGACACGGATACGATGGCGGTTTCGAATCTTATTTACGGAGGCGATATCATGGATGGAGACGCCATATTTCTTGGAAATGGTCCAAAGACTTTCCCCATATTTTACACGGTGCATCACGAATTGAGGTGCGAATCGCTCATCCTCGGGAATCTTAGTCCAGGTTTCAATAAATCCATCCTTCTTTCCAATAGGAAGTTTTAGTGTATAAGGTTTATCCGCTGGCGTTGCCGATTGACGAAGTTCAGGATTGTAAACCCTGATTTCCTTTGGTTTAATTCCCGCCACCCGCGCCAATACGGAAATGTCCGCACTTTTTTCCAAAATTACCTCCTCATAACCAAATGGGACCACTTTCGGAATTTTAAATCCATAATTCCCAGGATCTTTGGTAATGATTGCGGCAGATAAAAAATATGGAATATAATTTCGGGTATCTCGAGGTAAAGAGTGAAGCTGCCAGTAATCATAAGTTTGATGCAACTTCGATGCCCGTAGGACTCTACCCTCTCCCGCATTGTATGCAGCTAAGGTTAAATACCAATTGTCGAACAATTCATATAAATCTGTTAAATACCCACAGGCAGCATGGGTGGCTTTGATTGGATCTCGCCGTTCATCCACATACCAATTTCGATTTAATCCGTATTTTTTCCCTGTCGAATAAATGAACTGCCACATTCCTGAAGCATTGGCGTGACTATACGCCTTTGGGTTCAAACCTGATTCGATCATGGCGAGAACTAAAAGTTCTTCCGGCATTTCATGTTCCTGTAGAATGGGAATGATGGTCCCCTTGTATTGTTCGTACCGCTCCAGCCAGATTTCGAATTGCCTACGTCCTTTTGTTTGAAAATAATTGATGAACTGATCCACCTGTTTGTTCCGAACCAGAGGGATATGACCGTCACGGTCATCTATCACGGTGAACTTCGTGTCCCCCATCTCAATTTCAATTTCCTCAATAATATTCGAACGAAGCCTATCCACCATCCCTGGAGCATCGGTCGCTTGTATCGTTTTAAGTTCACGAGTATAAAATTCAGTAAATGTTTTATTGAATCGGTCGAATTCTTCCTGGTCTTCAATATTTTTTTTGCCGATTTGATCCGCCTCCATAAGCAATTCAAAGATTCGACTCAAAAGAAAGGTCACCTCCAGCGTATCTTGGTGAAAATCGGAGATAAGTGTCTCTGCCATGAGAAGTTTTGCATCTCTCAGTATTTCAGGAAATCGGTTCCGTGTTTCATCCAACTGATCGGTGTCATCAACGGTTTCAATTTCTGCAGCAGGATTGTTGGGCTTTTCCGTTTGCATTACTTGTTCCGGAAGTACGAAACCAACAAAAAGAAAGAAAGAAATTATGACTCTAAACATTTTAACCACAGGGATTTAGGCGAATTTTTCGCGGGCGAAATTAGATTCGAGGATTCGGCTATACAAGATCTTCTCTTTACATTTTAACAATTTGAGCCGTCGTACTGAACCCTGGTGTAAGAGGAAC
>CAYNPR010000251.1:0-2581 GCA_964399115.1 uncultured bacterium
TTTCTTGCTGAATGGTCTTACGGGCAATCCGCAATACCAATGTAGGCCGCTGAGTCGGATCTATATTTCTAATTCGCAAAGCCAATGAACCGATTCTTTGAAAATTGAGTGCCCGGTGCCCTCAAAATTTAGATGTATTTTTTCTTCCTTCCGAAAGAATATCCACTATTTAGTTTCTTTGAAATCATTCATAACCGAATTGGGAAAACATCCGCAACGACCGAAACGCGACAACCATATCCCATACCACTCAGCACAGAGTTCCGTTGAAATTTATCCAGATGACACGGAAACTGGGTATGCGCGATTGAATAATTCGACATGAAGTTGCTTCATCACTTAATGATCATCGTTCCGTTAATCTTTTTTCAAGATTTTGAGCTATTTCTTCACGGTTTTTTGTCGAATAATACCAATCAATTGTTTGACGCAAACCATCCATAAATTTCACTTCTGGTTCCCATGAAAGTAAATTTTTTGCAATCGAATTATCCGCCACTCGGTTCAACGGCCCGGTGGGCATTTCGGGGTGCAGTTCAATATCCGCATCGTGACCGGTGTAGCTAAGAACCTCCTGAACCGCTTCAATCACTTTTGTGCGTTCCATTGTCCCTAGATTCACCGCCGTTCCATCGTCAATTTTTTCCGCCGCGAGAATCGTCCCCTTGACAATATCACTAACGTGAGTCCAATTTCGGATTTGTTCGCCATTTCCCCAAACTTCAAATGGATTTTGCCCAATAAACGACCGGGCAATCATAGCAATGACAGCGTGATTTTCATGCCCACGTTCGCCATAAACCGTAAAATATCTGCAGGATGCGGATTTCATTCCCACATCTTGGAAGTATGCCTGAAGAGTCATCTCTCCCATAAGCTTTGCCCAACCGTACATATTGTCGGCATCATAAGGAGGACCAACTAAGTCTTCCTTCAAAAAAAGAATTTCATCCGGATCGACCTGCAAATGATTAGGATAAACGCAGCCCGAGGATGCGAAAACAACCTTCTCCACACCGACTTGGCAGCAAGCCTTAAATAGCATGCCATCCAATGCCAGATTAGTGGCACATGCAGACTGATGAAGGTCCACATACCCTCGGCCTCCATGATCTGCAGCCAAGTGAAAGACGAGTTGGACCCCTTCGAGAACTTTGAGCGCCGAATCGGTCTCTGCAAGATCCATTTCGATGAATTTGACACGGCCTTCATTTATGTGACCGATGATATTTTCCTTATTTCCGCTGCTTAAGTTGTCCGCCACACAAACCGTAGCTCCGCGTTCAACGAGAGCATCACACAAATGCGAGCCAATGAATGAGGCGCCCCCAGTTATCAAAACCGTCATATTTTCCCAATCCATGCTATTCACATCCATAATCCGTCTTTTGTAATGTTAAATACACAAAAAAAATGAGCAAATAATCATATTCATACCTTAGATCACAAAATGGAATTCGAATTCCTAGCCTACATGTTAGCAGAAGTATTCACGTTACCGAAAAACGATGCAGGAATTTCATCATTCATACCTACTTCGATCTCTGCAGTGGGGTTGTCGAAATAGAGTTTTTGCTTTAATTGGCCTTTGTGCCAAATGACCGGCATTCGGCCAATGTAAGAAGCCCACATGCTAAATATAGATGACGCTATAAGTATTCGCGACTGACTCAAAGCAAAAATATCGGCAATGCTGGAACCAAATCCCATTCTTTGAGTATTTGGAAGCATCAGAAGATCAGATAGGTCTTCATCTGTTCCATCTGAAAACACATGAACTGGAATTTCTTTTCCCAGTTCTGATCGAATCAAGTTGATCACCCGAACATACCATGCAAGCGGAAGCCGGGTGTTTAACCCGCCCCCTTCAATTATTTCTTGAGACGGGGCGACGGAAAAATCCCCCAAACGCACATGCACCGTAATGGATAAACCGAACTTATAATTCAATCCATTTTTGTGTTTATCCAGTGTCATTCGAATCAGTTCATTTTTAATCATTTCGTGGCTTTTCAAAATGGTAGAAAAATAACCGATGCTGCCTTCAAAAACTACAATTGCGGAGGATAGGCCACGCTCATCTTTGAAAATAAAATCCGTCTCTGAAATACGAGGCAAAGTGCTGAGTAAAAATAATTTTTCCCATCCTTTTACTTGATCTTTCGGAACCTTGAACAAATTATTGTAAAATCGCTTATCTTGCTCATTCCTTAAAATGGGCCCAAGACGAATTTGGAGCCAAGTTGGGGATATTGGTTTGAGATCATATTTTTTTTGGGTTGCCTTAAAACGCGCCCAGGGAAACAACAGTTGGCCTAAACCCGTACCCAGGATCCGGAAAATTCCGAAATCATGCGCGCTTAACTTGGCATAAGAGTACAACATTATTTTCTTCTCATATTTAATATTACCTCTGATGGCAACTGAACGAACCAGACAACTCCATGCCTGTCGACTAACGGAATTATTTTTCTAGGGTGAAATTTCCTATTGCCAATACGTCCAACCGAGTCCGCAAAAAACACTCTAACGCCTCAGAAGGTTGACGAACAATCGGTTCGTTTTCGTTAAAGGATGTATT
>CAYNPR010000252.1:0-2561 GCA_964399115.1 uncultured bacterium
GACCGATGTGATCGGTGTGTATGACGATGAGCGCGAAACGTTTTCCGCCCACAGTCCATACCATGTCATCAACCTCAGTGCCTTCGGGTAAATTAAGCAGTGTTGTGACTCCGTCTTCGACTCGGACCAGGCGGGGAGATGTACCACCATGCCGACCATGTCGGCCGTTGATGGCGGGATTGACCCGCATGCCAGCAAGCTTATGCATCGGTGCAGCCATCTCTGCGAGCGGGGGATAAAGCATGGGATCGGCGAGAAGCATGTAATCTCCAGTTGGCGAAATCCACATCCTGGGGAGCTGTGGTGCATGGAGCACCTTCAGCAACTCTTCGGACGGAGACTGCCACCTAGTTGCCGGCTGCTGGCCGTCATCGGATGCCTCGATGCTTGCTGCCATCATTAATACTACCACCATTAATACAGGTAAAAATGATGGTAAAACAATCATTCTTTTCATTCTAAACCTCCTTATAAAAAAATTTGTACAATTATGTTTACATAAAACACGAATTTTGCATGTTATAATTTATTTGCAATAATTCAATTATCAACTTGATCCCATACGAATATTAGCTATTAATACAAATAAAACTCTATGTAAAACCCGTTGGGTAAAATCAGGGAAAGGATTTAGCCGGATATTTTTTCATAGATTCATTGTAGATAAAAAGTCTACTGCATAGTTAGAGAGTTTCCTGTTCAATAATCGGGCAATTAATCGTATAATCTCCATCGATAATTCCATATATCAGAAGTACCTTTCATGGAGAATGAACGTCGTTTAGAAATACTCGGTATACTTAGTATCGCTTTATCCGTCTTTGTCTTGGTCAGCCTCAGCGGATATAATCCTAGCGAAGAGCCATCGCTCTCTCCAAATGTGCAGGTAACAAATCCCATGGGGATTCTGGGACTTTTCACTGCACATCTATTCATCAAACTTGGTTTCGGCTTTCCCTCAATCATTATACCGATCCTTGGCCTGGCCTGGGGATGGAATTTGTTTTCCAAAAAAGAAATTGATTCCATAATTCGCGTCACAAACTACTCTTTGGGCGTCATGGGATTGTTTTCCATTACCGTGGGGACTCTCAGTATTGTATTTCTCGAACCGGAGAATGTCAGTTTCATTCCATCAGGATTGGTGGGCGGGGTTTTGGCTCAATTATGCCTGGACTGGCTCAGTATTTACGGTACGTTCCTGTTTCTGATCGCAGGATTTCTCATGTTGGTACGCGGTTATTTCAATCTGGATTATTATAAGCCCTTTACAATGGCAAAAGAAAAATGGACGACATGGAGGGATGAAAACGCTCTGATCAAGAAACAGCAAGAAAAAGATGAAGCAAAGCGTCGCCACACTCAAGATCTCATGTCCAAAATTGATGAGCAAAAAAGGAGAGATGAAACGGACTATTCCGTTCGCCAGGATGAGAGCGAAGATCCGGAAGAAGAGCCGGAACCTGAACCTGTTACAGCTGTCGAAACGCCAGAAGATGGTGAACCGGGTGAAGACACAACCGAGGTGGAACCGGAAACTGCTGAAGAGATTACTTTACCGCCTGAAGAAGGAGAGCAGCCCGTAGAAACGGATGAAGCGGTTGAACGGCCTGTGTCGGCTGGCGACATCACCGTGGGCGAAATGGCGGAAACCACAGAAGTGGATATTGATGAAGTTGCTGAGCGTCAGCAGCCCAAGCGTAAATACCAGTTACCCTCTTCAGATTTATTGACGGATCCAGTTAATATTTCCGATACGGCTTCCCGGGATGAGTTGATCGAGCGAGCGAATTATCTAACCCAATCCTTGGCGACTTATGGCGTGGAAGGGAAAGTTGTGAATGTTCATCCAGGTCCCATTATCACCGTGTTTGAGGTGGAACCGGCGGAGGGCGTTCGCGTCAATAAGTTTGTTCAGTTATCGGATGACTTGGCCCGTGTCATGGAAGCCAGCAGTGTCCGTGTGATTGCACCGATTCCCGGAAAATCGTCTGTGGGGATCGAGATACCGAATCGGAATCCTGCTACCGTTTATTTCAAATCCGTTGTGAATAGCCAGGAATTTGCCAAGGCACAAAACCTTTTAACCTTGGCCCTGGGTAAAACCACATCCGGTGAGATCAGTATCTTGAATCTTTCCAAAATGCCCCATCTTTTAATTGCAGGCACCACGGGATCGGGTAAGTCAGTTTGTATTAATTCAATTGTTTGCAGTCTTCTCTACAGAGCCACACCGGAAGAAGTCAAATTTGTCATGATCGACCCCAAGAAGGTTGAGATGACGCTATTCCGGGCTATGGAGGGCTATCATCTCTTGAAAATGGAAGATATTCCGGAACCAATCGTTACCAGCGTGGACAATGCCATCCTGGCACTCCGGGCGCTGGAAAAGGAGATGGACCGTCGGTACAATGTTTTGGCGGATGCTGTGGTGAGAAATATTGGTGAATACAATGAAAAGATGAAGCGGGATGACGAGGCAATAATGCCCTACATTATTCTTGTGGTTGACGAGTTGGCGGACCTGATGATGTTGTCGGCCAAGGATGTGGAAGCGCCCA
>CAYNPR010000253.1:0-2561 GCA_964399115.1 uncultured bacterium
AGTCCCATGGCTGGTTCCGTGGGGAGTGCGGAATAAATAACCCGGAGAGACCAATGTAACAACATCCGGACTCATTTCCGGGTGAATCATTTTTTGAAGCCTGAACATGGTTTTATCCGTTGAATCGCCTTCCATGATCTCACGCTTGGTAAAAACTTGTTTTATCCCTTCCACCCTGGGGAGATATTTCTTTATAATACTTGCCGGTTCCGATAAAGGAACGTTTCTTTTTTTCAGGGTCTCCAGATCGAAGAAATAATGGACCCCATCCCGTACAAAAATATTTTGTCCATACGTTTCTGTAATTTCATCTTCGATCCATTTAAAAGCATCTTTCAGCCTATCACGGTCAATACGGCCCGCCGGTATTCCTTTTGCCAGTTGAAATTCCGGCAAGGGCAAACCGCCATGGTCCGATGAAAGAACAAATTCAACATGCTCCAATCCAACCGTGGTATCGAGATCATGAATGAAATCGGCTAAATAACGATCCAATTTGATACATGCATCCATGGTCTCCTGTGAAAAAGGGCCATAGTCGTGGATCATCCAGTCCATTGCGGAGAATCCGATACAGAGAAGGTCCGGATGTTCATCTTTTCCCAAGGCCTCTTCACGGACAACCGTTAGACCAAGGTCAAGGATAATCCGTTCAAACCATGGCCTGCCCATGATCTCATCCCCGACTTGAGTCCCAGAATCAAACCCAATGGGAAATACGGGGCTGTAGGGATCTTTCTCATAGGTGTCTTCTTCTCCGGAATAATAATCTTCCCGGGCATATTTGAGGTAATGACTATCGGATAGAGATTTTGTCCATAACGAATCCTGGTAGGATGAAAGATTTAGATTCTGATTAAACTTATCCAGCCAGCGGGGCAACTCATCTGCATAATAATCGGAAGTAATAAAACGATCTGATCGATTGTAGTACACCGCCAGATCGGGCTCTTTCCCGCCCATCAACACGGCAGATCTGTCTTTCCCGGCGATAGAAAAAACTTTTGATTGAGAATCAGCGGCTTTGATCCAATCCCCTATCCCTTTTGTTTCATAACGGGCAAAAGATCGTGCCTTCCCATCCCCGCCGACAGCCTTCGCATTGGGATCCTCCACACAATTAACTTTTTTTTCAAGGTTCCGGTCATAAAATCTATTTCCCAAGGCTCCTCCAGGACCCGGATATTGGCCTGTGCCAATCACGAAATGCGCGGGGCCAGTCGCCGTATAACCATGCTCGTGATGAGTATTCGTAAACCAGGCTCCGTTATCCAGGATCCATCGAAATCCTCCGTCGTACAATTCATCGAATCGCGTCAAAAGATCTGGGCGCATATGATCCACAACCATTAAAACCACCAGTTTCGGTGTTGCCGGTGCAAACGTTGTACAGGAAAATGAAAAAAAGACCGCTCCAAGGAGAAGTCGAAAAAGTTTTCGGGTCATTCAGTAACCTTGAGAAACCGTCTTTTCCCAACCTTGAGAATTTGCTCACCTTTTGGTGAAACGGCAGCTTGTATATCACGTATAATTTCACCATCAAGTTTAACGGCGCCTTGCTTGATCATTCTGCGGGCTTCGCCCTTACTGTTCAATACACCTGAATCAACAATCACGTTCACAATCAAATCCTCATGCCTTAGTTGATATTCCGGAACATCATCGGGTATCCCTTTCCCCACCACCACCGTATTGAAATGTTCTTCCGCTTCCTGGGCTTTTTCCTGACTGTAATAAAGCGCCACGATCGATCGGGCTAGTTCACGCTTTATGTCCATAGGATTTAAAGACGAGTCTGATAATCGTCCCCTGACGGACTCCATGACCGATTCATCCGCATCCGCAGCTAAAACAAACCATTTTTCGATCATATCATCGGAAATAGAAAGCGTTTTCCCATACATGTCCTCAGGTGAATCATCAAGTCCAATATGGTTACCATAAGATTTGGACATTTTATCACTGCCGTCCGTCCCTTCCAAAAGAGGAGTGGTTATGATACACTGGGGATCCTGCCCCACGTCCTTTTGCAAATCCCGTCCAACCAGCAGATTAAATTTCTGGTCCGTTCCACCCAACTCAATATCTGCACCCAGTTCAACCGAATCCTGCCCCTGGGCCAATGGGTAAAGTAATTCATGTAGGGAAATCGGTACTTCACCCTGGAACCGCTTGGTAAAATCATCCCGTTCGAGCATCCGCGCAACCGTATAGGAACTGGCAAGTTTTACCACATCGCTGAAATCCATATTATTCAACCATTTCGAGTTATAACTTATTTTAACCTTATTAATATCAAGTATAGCTTTAGATTGGTCCACATAAGACTCAGCATTGGAATTTGTTTCTTCCAAGGTCAGTTGGGGCCGGGTCTTATTGCGACCGGATGGATCTCCGATCATGGCTGTAAAATCACCGATCACCAGCACTGCCTGATGTCCGAGATCCTGAAAATGTCGCAGTTTCCTTAAAACAACGCCATGACCAATATGGAGGTCCGGACGACTGGGATCACACCCGAGTTTAACAACAAGGGGCGTGTTTGTTTTTCTGGATCTTTC
>CAYNPR010000254.1:0-2540 GCA_964399115.1 uncultured bacterium
AATAGAGATTGGTTTCATGGCACCATAGTTTCACTATTCTAATTGAATGAGCGTCATTGGTTTCTCTAAGGGAAGTAAAAAATACTAACTACGTCAACCTTATACCACTTGTTCGCTTGGGGAAGATCTTTGCCTGTCAGCCATCTTTCAAGCTGGGCTGAGTAACAGGGTTTTTTGTTTGTGGGATGATGTGTAGATTTACATAAGGAGATATGAAATGGGAAAGACATTACTGCTCATATTGTTATTAATTGTTGGATTTTCTTCAGGACAAGAGCCTATTGATGGAAGCACATTGAATGAAAAAGGTGGATTATGCTATGCACCTAATTCAACTAAGCCGTATAGTGGTGATGTGGTTTGGTATTATAAAGATGGACAAAAAATGGAAGAAGGAACTTATAAAAATGGCGAAAAAGTAGGTACTTGGACTGGTTACACTGCAGGTCGTGACGTGTTTCGCTATACCCCTAAAACTGGCGAAATAGCAGGTACTTGGACTGGTTACACTGAAGGTCGAGTCGTGTTTCACTATACCCCTATTCCAGGTATGGTTTATGTCGAAGGTGGCACCTTCCAGATGGGCAGCAACCGTGGCTACAGCGACGAAAATCCCATTCACACCGTCACCGTAAACGGATTTTTTATGGATAAAATGGAAGTGACCCAGGCGGAATATCGCCGGGTTATGGGTAACACTCCATCGAACTACGATGGTTGTGATGACTGTGCAGTGGAGGAAGTATCCTGGCACGATGCAAATGCATACGCCAAAAAGGTGGGCAAACGCCTGCCCACGGAAGCGGAATGGGAATACGCCGCCCGGGGCGGAAACAAGAGCAAAGGCTACACCTACAGCGGCAGTAACAATCTTGATGCCGTGGGATGGTATGATCGCAATTCAAATAAAAAGACCAATCCCGTGGGACATAAACAGCCCAACGAGCTAGGTCTTTACGATATGAGCGGTAATGTTTTTGAATGGTGTTCGGACTGGTATGGCGATTACTCAAGTTCACAGCAAACTGACCCGCAAGGCTCAAATTCAGGAGAATCTCGCGTTCTTCGCGGCGGCAGTTGGGGAAACGACGCTGTCAATTGTCGGATAACCTATCGCTGCAGGTTCAATCTGGATGGTCCTGTCTACGGGTTCAACAGCTTTGGACTCCGCTTGGTCATGTCTGCCAAACCCCACCAGTAGTGTTTTATATTTTGTTTGTGGGATGATTTGTAGATTTGCATAAGGAGATTTGAAATGAAAAAGATCTTACTACTCGTATTATTGCTCTCAGTTGGAGTTCCTCAACAACCAAAGATGAATGAAATTATAACTGAGGCACACAACAATGGACTCAAAAAAGTAATATCAGTTTTTCAGGGGGATGGAATCAAAGAAACATTGGTAGGGAAATATGGTTTTTATGATGATGAATCAAAAAAGTTTATTGAATTATATAGGAATAATAAAAAACATGGACAATTTTTCTATTGGTATGAAAATGGACAGAAAAGAATTGAAGGAACTTTCAAGGATGGGAAATTAGATGGCATATGGACTCATTGGTATCAAAATGGCCAAAAGAATTGGGAAGGAATCTTTAAAAATGGTGAAGACAGTGGAAAGTGGACCTATTGGTATGATGATGGTCGCGAAATTGTTACAGTTATCTTGGAGTTTATTTCGGTGGAAGGCGGAGAGTTCGACATGGGTAGTGCCACAGGAGATGGGGACGAAAACCAGAAGCATAGAGTGAGATTATCAGATTTTTCAATCAGCAAGACGGAGGTGACTTTTAAGCAGTATGATGTTTTCTGTGATGCCACAGGCAGGCAAAAACCAGATGATGAAGGCTGGGGTAGAGGAGATCGCCCGGTCATCAATGTAACATGGTACGACGCCCGTGACTTTTGTGAATGGTTGAGCAGACAGATGATTAGTTTTCCGTACAATACTGATAAAGTAGATGAATTCATGAGATTTTATTCGTCTTCCGATTCTTTATCATTAGGAAATCTTGTTCTGGTACCTAGAAAAACGGTTAGGCTCCCAACGGAAGCGGAGTGGGAATACGCCGCACGAGGCGGAAACAAGAGCAAAGGCTACAAATACAGTGGCAGCAATAGCCACGATGTTGATGTTGTAGCTTGGTTTGATGGTGATGAGACCCACCCAGTGGCACAAAAACAGTCCAACGAACTGGGACTCTACGACATGAGCGGGAACGTTTGGGAATGGTGTGCGGACTGGTATGGCAATTATAGCATTTCACCAAAAATTAACCCTAAAGGTCTGGTCTCCAGCGATTACCGTGTCCTTCGCGGCGGCAGCTGGGGTAGTCTCGGCTCTTACTGCCGTGTTACCAACCGCGGCAGGAACGATCCGGATGTCGAGAATTACAGTATCGGGTTCCGTTGTGTCTTGTCTGGCATAGATAATGACGTTGGTATGATGAATGAAGAATTCATAACAGGTGTTTTAACCAGCGTAACTGTTGATTCCACGCCTATTGCAGTCCGAATTTGGGATCATGGGAAAATTG
>CAYNPR010000255.1:0-2538 GCA_964399115.1 uncultured bacterium
GTCGATTGAATAAACGGTTTGTACAAGTCCTTTTCCGAAAGTTGAACGACCAATGACAACTCCACGATCCAGATCCTGCAACGTTCCTGCAAGAATTTCGCTTGCCGATGCACTTCCCTGATTGACCAATACTATAATATTTAGGTTATTTGGAACCAAGGGATCATGTTTACTTTCATATTTTCTTTTTGATTTATTGGTCTTCCCCTTGGTCCAGACCACTGTTTCTCCCTTTTCTATGAAAAGATCCAAAATATTGACGGCAGCATTTAATAAACCCCCAGGATTATCTCGTAAATCCAAAATAACGCCGGTTAATTCCTGTTCCATTAAGTCTTTTAACGCTTTTTTCATTTCCAAATCAGAATTTTTTGAAAATCTAGTGAGACGTATATAGCCCGTATTGTCATCAATCATTCCCGAATAGGATATATCCTTAACTTTTATATCTTCACGGACCAAGGCAAAATCAATAGGTTCCGACTCACCAAATCTAAAAATACGTAGAATCACTTTGGTTCCCCTTTCACCGCGAATCATTTTTGCAGCTGCATCCATTGACAAGTCTTCGGTTTCTTCTCCATCAATGGCGATTATTTTATCGCCGCTTAAAATCCCGGCTCTTTTCGCCGGAGAGTTTTCCATGGGAGAAATAACGGTAAGCTGTTTCTCTCGCCTACCAATCTGTATGCCTACACCGCCATATTTTCCACGAGTAAGCATTTCAATCCCGCTTTTTTCTTCGTTTTCAAGGTAAATGGTGTAAGGATCGAGATCCATCAACATATTGTTGATGCTTTCTTTTGTGAACGCATTCAAGTCAAAATTATCCACATAATGGGTGATTAAATGACGATAGACCTCATTGATCAGGGCTTGATTTTTTTTAATCGTTCTGTAATCATTTTTTTTGGTTGCGCCGATAAGGAGTAATGATGCAACAACGATGGCTATAATGGATAAAACTTTTTTTCTCATGATGTCCTTGTTTGTATTGTATTCCAGATGGTTTGGCCTATCATATCCGGTGATTGGCTTCCATCAATTACAATAATTCTGTCGGGGAATAAGTTAACCAATTCAAAGTATTGATCCCTCACTTTTTCCTGGAATTCCATACCAGCTTTTTCAATCCGATCGGGAGAATCAAAATTTCGCCTTCGATTTCCTTCCTCGATGGTTACGTCGATAAAAAAAGTTATATCCGGGTTCAATCCATAGGTCGCGAAATCATTTAATTGAATTAAATAGTCCAGATCCAAATTCCGTCCTCCTCCTTGATAGGCTACGGTGGAATCCTTATATCGATCTGCGATCACATAGGTTCCTTTCTTCAAGGCAGGTATGATGAGTTCCTTTGTGAGTTGTGCCCTGCTCGCTGTCATGAGTAGTGCTTCCGTTCTCGTTGCCAGTTCATCGTTCCTGATTTTTAATAAAATTTGACGAATTTCTTCGGATATGGGTGTTCCGCCTGGTTCACGGACCAATATGGAATCAATCTTTTCATTTGCAAGTTTGTCCATGAGAAAATTGACCTGTGTTGATTTACCACAGCCGTCAATTCCTTCAAATGATATGAATAATGACTTAGTTGAAATAGACATTTGGATCATCTTTCCCAATGAGAATGACACATTCACCTTTTGGGGATTTTGAAGTGAAATACGAAATTAATTCGGAAAGAGTTCCGCGTTTTATTTCTTCATATACTTTAGTGAGTTCTCGTGCCACAACCGCCGGCCGGTCTCCAAGAATCTCATTTAATTGTCTTAACGTTCGCAGAAGTCGTTTTGGGTTTTCGTAATAAATGATGGTTGCATTTTCTTCCCATATTTTTGTAATCCGTAATTTTCGACCTTTCTTGGGTGGAAGAAAACCTTCAAATATAAATCGGTCCGTGGGTAGTCCGGACGTCACCAGTGCAGTAAGAAAGGCGGCTGGGCCCGGAACGGATTCCACTCGGATATTTTCAGCCAATGCTCCTCGAATCAACTTATAGGCGGGATCGGAAATTCCGGGGGTTCCTGCATCCGTGATAACGGCTAGGTTCTTCCCGCTTTTCAAATGATCAAGAATTTTTGGTATTCTTGTGAATTTATTATGTTCAAAATAACTGATGAGATTTGTTTTGATTCCATAGTGGGAAAGGAGTTTTCTCGAATGCCTTGTGTCCTCCGCAGCGATGAGCGAAACCTGGTTTAATATTTCAACGGCCCTATAGGTTATGTCGCCTAGATTGCCAATGGGAGTAGACACGATATAAAGTACGCCTACGCTTTCTTCCTTATTATAATCGTCCAAGAGCTTTCCGAATCATAGAGATACCCGTATCAATCTCATTTTGATTAATATTTAAATGGGGTCGGAAGCGGATTGATTTATGGCCGGATCCCAGCATTAGCGCACCTTCTTCCGCAATGAGTTTAATAAGACTGTCTCTTTTATCGTCATTTGGAAGATCAAAAGCACAAAACAGGCCCTGTCCACGAAAATTGGATACCAGTCCCTGATGATCCGCTTCAAGTCTCTGTAAATGAT
>CAYNPR010000256.1:0-2512 GCA_964399115.1 uncultured bacterium
GAACTATTTTCATTTTAAGTCGTATTGAAGGCAAATCGAACCCGGAAATTGCAGAGTTACTGGATTTAAGCGTTCGTACCATCGAGAATCAGATCTACAGAGCACTGAAAATACTCAAGAAAAACCTGAAAAATTATTTGTGAGTGATTTAATGAGTTTTAACGTTATTTCTGTGCATTGGAGGAAAGGGGGAAATCCCTTAAATCCGGAAAAATTATTAAAATGATAAAACTGGACAACATACAAAAACAGATCTGGGATAAAAGTGCGCAAATCGAGTTGCCGCCACCTCCTGATAAAGAGATGGTTTGGATGCGATTGGAGCAGCACATGAACATATCAGATACCGGTGCAGGCATGGATCAGAAACAGCAACGATTGGTCCCGCCTCGTTCCGGAATTCAATCAATTTTTAAACCAAGATTGAACTACGCCATTGCTCTGGGCCTTGCTTTTGTACTATCGGTCCCTTTCGTTTATAATGCCTTGAACACGGTAACAATCGTTACACAATATTCCGACGTTCAAAACATAGTATTACCTGATGGCTCCGCTATGATCCTGAATGCCAAAAGTAGCGTTACCTATAATAAAGACTTTAATTCAGATCATCGAAATCTCTCATTAAACGGAGAAGCTTTTTTCGAAGTAAAAAAAGGAACAATACCCTTTATCATTAATACTGATTATGGGCAAGTCGAAGTATTGGGCACGTCCTTCAACGTCCGGGCCAGAGAAGACGGTTTTGAGGTGGGTGTGAATGAGGGTATTGTACAGGTCGTATCAAACCAAAAAACATCCGTCATTCTTGAAAAAGGTCAAATAATGGACATGGATACGGATTCGGATCTTTTGGTTTCAAGAACACTTTCTTACAGGGATTATCCCGATTGGAAATATAAAAAACTTGTATGTGACCAAACACCATTGCATGAAGTGTGCTCGGAAATTGAACGTACATTTGGAATTTCATTTATATTTACTGATCCGAGTCTATCGGATATCACCGTAACGGGCGTCATTGATACCCAGGATTTAAAAACCGTGTTGAGGACCATTCGCTTATTGACTCGACATGAGTTTAAATTCGATGGTGGTACATGCACGATTATCTAATTCAACTTTTACATTAATCTTTTTACTCGCTGGGATCTTAATTCTAAGCCCGGCTAACGCTGCTCCAACGGCAGATTCAGTTTCATTCCATTACCAAAACATCCTGCTGAAAGATGCGCTCAATGAGTTGATTTACGATCATGGCATCTCCATCATCTATCCGGATGATTTGAAAAACAAATTGATTTCGGCACAATGTGAACTTTGTACTGCTGAGGAAGCGATAGCCTCTCTCATGTCAACTTCAAACTTGATCTGGAAAAAAACGGGGAAACAGTTCACGGTTTTAAATCCGTCTCTTCCCTTCAAATATGCAGTATCGGGACGGGCTCTGGATCAGGAAACCGGTGAGCCAATTCCTTTCGCAAACGTTTTCATTCCCATACTGCAGATTGGGGACATAACCCGCAACGACGGAACCTTTTCAATCCCCAGTATACCTGTTCGCTCCTGTACTTTAATGATTTCCTATATCGGATTTGAGACACTGAAAATGCCTCTACAATTCCCAGCTGCGGAAATGGAATTTCACGAAGTATACCTTTCACCAAAAATTTTATCAACGGAAACGGTATCCATTACAGGTGAGAATCGCGAATTCATGGATAGATCCAATTCTCCGGGGCAGATCTCATTTTCACCTCGTCACGTTTCAACGCTGCCAAATCTGGGAGAAGTGGATATTTTTCGATCGCTTCAATTGCTTCCCGGAATAAACTTGGGATTGGGCGGTACGTCAGAGTTATATATCCGCGGGGGGACACCGGACCAAAACCTGATTCTTCTGGACGGAATGCCATTATATCAGATGGGTCATATGTTTGGATTCGTGAGCGGTGTCAATGCCAATGCCATTAAGGACGTTCAGATTTATAAAGGAGGATTCCCATCACAATATGGCGGACGGGTATCCAGTGTCATTGAACTGACCAGCCGAAACGGGAACAGCCTGAAACCCCATGGATCGTTATATGGTAATTTCATGAGCCAAGGAATTACTACGGGAATACCACTGTTTTCCAGAGGAAGCTGGATTTTAAATGTTCGCCGATCAACTTTAACCGGTTACCAGACTGATTTGTACAATTCAATTCAAAGTTTTGTGACCGGTGACGACCAATTTAATCTTATCGAGGAAAGTGCAGATACGAATCAAAGTGTGAACTATATTCCGCAATTCTCCTATAAAGATTTAACCAGTAGAATCTCCTATATGCTTTCTCCAAATCATAGGCTCACATTGACAAAAACGGTTGGAAGCGATTCCATCAAGGAAAACAGGGAATTTCGTGGTTTTAAATCCATATGGTCTTATGACACAACTGAAACAAAACAGAGGACTGAGAGATCCACTGATGGGACAACACTTAACTGGAGTGCTCATTGGAACCATGAA
>CAYNPR010000257.1:0-2503 GCA_964399115.1 uncultured bacterium
CTTCTGCTACCTTCTGCCCAATCTCATCCAATTCTCCAATGGCAATGGTAAAACTGGTTAGGGGCATTTTATGGGTATCCATTTCCAGTAATTCATAAATGGTCTGCCCACACTTTTGCCCCCACCAATCCCAGAGTGCCATGCTGAATGCTGCTTCCAAGGCTTTGGTGCCTTTCAACTGCGGTAAAATATGATTCCAGATTGTCTCTCGATTCGAGCAATCTTCCGGCAGTTTAACCTTATGTTTCAAAATGAAAAGAATCTGTTCAGTCGATTCATTATATCTCATGGATGGCGCTGCTTCCCCGCGGCCAACGATATCATGGTCCTTCAAATACACATAAACAATATCATACCAATCATTGGCACTCCTGGAGATTCCGAATGTGTGGTGCAAGTGAATTCTATGTGTTGTAAAACTCAGTTCCATGAGCCCATTTTGGTTTCAATTGCATCAATAAGTTCCTTTCCGCCAAACCGCACAAGGTCCGCAACAGGCATCCCGTATTGATCCCGGGCAGAATTACAGGTTTCCAGTGCTAGTTCATCATGTAGTTTTAAAGTCAGGAAATTCATCCCAAGAAATTCAGACTTCTTAAACGGTTTCATGGCATCAATATGGAGTATCATCAGGTCATTCAATTCGGGGAAAGGATGATCTGAAACATCTAGCTCTCGTCCCGGTTCGTGTGTAAAAACAAGAAAATCCGGCATACATCCATGGAGAAGTCCAAAAGTGACTCCGGAGTAAAGCGAATTATTTAACGCTCCCTGGCCTTCAACCACAGCCAATTCCGTCTCTGATGGCAACTGATCGAGGCAATATTCAATTTCACCAGTCATAAAATCTCCCACTACGGCATCGATGGGAACACCTTTTCCCGAAAGCAAGATCCCAGTTTGCCCGGTACCTATGAATTCAACTCTATGATTGCGTTTTCTTAAAGCCTGGGTGAGCTCCCACGCAGTGGTCATTTTCCCGGTATCACAATCAGATCCAACAACCAACAGGACAGGGTATTTTCGTTCTTTCCAAGATCCTTTTGGAAAGTGTGGCGGATTTGGGGGACACCTTAAATCCGTTAGGGTAACACTATGTTCACTGGCAAGTTGGAAAAGGTGTTCATCATCATTCAGAAAAACATGCATACCGCTGATAATATGGCATCCAGCTTTAACTGCATTTTCAATTTCATTTCGATGCGTATTGTCCAATACCCCGCCCTGGGGAGCACTGCCGATAACCAAATGTGTCGGCTGATGCGGTGCCGCCTCCGAAAAAGAAGCGACACAGGGAATCTCTCCGCCCCAACCTAAAACCTGTTCAGCGGTCTGTCCCGCTTTTTCCGGATCTACCACAGCCACTACTTCATCTGGACAATACCGGATCAACATGTTTCCTGTTTTATTTAGAATATAATCAAATGCCCCAATGGCCAGGACGGCATACCGTTTCATTATTTCCGAAATTTAGCTTTTCTTTTTTCAATGAATGCGGTGAGCCCTTCGGTGGTTTCCTCGGTTTCAAATAATTTGCTGAACGCCTCCACTTCCATATTCAAACCATCTATCAGAGAATGGCCGGCTGATTTATTAATACAATGTAAAGATTCCGCAATACAATTTGGCCCATTCCCTAAAATCACCTTCGCAAATTTGATCGTCTCGTCCAAAAGATCTTCCAGCGGAAACACCTTGTTGACCAGTCCGATCTTGTAGGCGTCATGGGCATCGATCATATCTCCACCGATAATCAGTTCGGTGGCGTTCCCTTTACCAACAATTCTGGGTAACCGCTGAGTTCCGCCCCAACCAGGAATAAGTCCCAATTTCACTTCCGGTTGAGCAAATTTTGCATTTTCACTGGCGAACCGAATATGGCAAGCCAGACTGATCTCGCACCCACCGCCCAGGGCAAATCCATTCACGGCGGCAATGACCGGTTTGGAGGAATCTTCTATGGTCACGGTGACCTCCTGACCCAACTTCCCAAAATCCAAGGCACCTTTGCGATCCAGCTGCTGCATAACCTTAATATCCGCACCGGCGATGAAGGCTTTTTCGCCTGCTCCGGTAAGAATGATCACTCCTACATTTTTGTCCGAAATGAAGTCTCTTACGGATTGATCCATTTCACGAAGAACTTCTGGGTTCATGGCATTTAATGCATCTTGTCGGTCAATCGTCAAAATGCCAATTTGATTTTCAATCTTTTTACGAATGAATATAATAATACCTCATTTCCAGAAGGTCGGACTAAAAAGAACCATCACAGTAAAAATTTCAAGCCTGCCTAAAAGCATACAAAACGTCAGGATCCATTTGCCGGGCGGAGATAACAAGGCATAGTTATCCGTGGGGCCAAATTCACCAAGTCCCGGGCCAATATTCCCCATGGCGGAGGCCGCAGCACCAATGGCTGATGAAATGTCCAGACCCATGGATGCCAAAACAATAGTGGATAAGATGAATGCGGACATGAAGAAAAGGAAAAAGCCAAGGG
>CAYNPR010000258.1:0-2498 GCA_964399115.1 uncultured bacterium
GTCAGCGGATAGCTCATAGAATGAGCAGCAGCAGTTGTCGTATTTGAAAAAGCCAATCCAGCAGTTGTGGATGCATTTAATAGCTTATTTCGAATTGATAGATCGGATGGGGTTTGCTTCAACGCTTCAACATTTCTAAGAATTGAACAGACAGCCGATATGGCAAAATCAGTGGATGTATTGTTGGCGTTCTTGTTCCAAATCGCTTCTAAACTATGGCTTAAGGCATCCATCACTGTTGTGATAGAAATATCCAAGGGGAGAGACAGCGTTAGATTCCCATCTAATATCGCCACACCTGGATACAAATCTGTATGAGAAATGGAATATTTCTTTTCTTCTTTCATATTCCATATGGTGCCCCACATGGTGACTTCACTTGCTGTACCATGGGTCGTCGGCAGAAATATGGAAGGAATTGTCCGCGGAAACTTCCCTTTATAGTCTATTAATTCATAAATATCTGATTTTTCCAAGCACAGGTATGCCATTACAACTTTCGCCAAATCCATGACAGAGCCACCACCTAAGGCAATGACACCATCAAATGTATTCTTTCGGAAAAACTTTACGGCATTTAAACAATCTTCAAAATTTGGATTGCTGCCAACATCACTGAAAATGGAATTGGGAGAGAATAGCGAATCAAGATTTAACCGCTTTCTATTGCCAGGTGACGTAACAATAGCCGGTGACGAAATTCCTAATTTTTCAATATTGCTGTTTAATTCAAGTTGCCAATTATTGGTTTTAAGAATTTTTACAGGATTATAATAACTTGACATGATGTAATCCGAAAATCACTTTTTCAGAAATTTCATGAAATCTTGTTTATTATCGATAGGTTTAATGGTTGGCCTGCCTAGATCTTCTCTTGAACCTGGGCATATTTTAATTTCGAAAAATGATGGCCCAACACAAGAAAGGAATTTGGAAATGTTTTCTTTTAATTCGGTCGGTGTTTCCGCTTTGAACATTTTGCTCGCTCCTACTGCTTCAACAATGGCCGACAAATCAATATTCTTAGCGGCTGTGGCTTGGCCCCCAACCGATTCATGAACGCCATTATTCATCAAAATATGACGAAAATTATTTGGTTTCAAACTTGCGATAGACGTAAGGCTGCCCAAGTGCATCAACATTGCCCCATCACCATCAATGCAAACCACTTGACGATGAGGTTTGGACAATGCAATCCCCAAAGCAATGGATGAACAATGGCCCATGGATCCTACGGTCAGAAAATCCTGTTGATGTGATTGACTCTCCTTCTCACGAATCTCAAAAATTTCTCTTGACGTCTTTCCCGTTGTGGAAACAACGATGGCATTATCATCAAGACTCTCCAAAACAATCTCTAACGCTTCCTCCCGTTTCATGCGCTGATCATCAGATTTTTTAATTTCTTTGCCGTATTTTTCAAACGTACCTTTTTTGATTAAAAGAACAGTCGGCCTGCATTCATTTTTTGCCGTTTCAACGACATTCGATATTTTTCTTGCAACTTGCTCATCCTCCTTTGATATGATTTCATAAGAGATATCCATTGCATCCAGAAGTTCTAATTGAACTTTCCCTTGTTTGATGTGTTGAGGCTCATCCTTAATGCCCGGTTCGCCGCGCCAACCCACCACCACCACCATAGGTATGGCATATACGTCAGGATCACAAAGAGATAGAAGAGGATTTATTGCATTCCCCAAGCCGGAATTTTGCATATAAACTAATGGCAGCGATTTTTTCGCAAGATAATAACCAGCCGCTAAAGCAATGGCATTCCCTTCATTGGCGCTAATAATATGTTTTTCCTTAGGGGCAAAATCATCGATACATAAACAAAATTCTTTTAAAAGAGAATCAGGAACTCCTGCGAAAAAATCAATACCATGGCTGGTTAAATGATTGTAAAAATCAGTCGGTTTAATGGCCATCAATGTTCCTAGGGAATCAGGGTAATAATATCTTTGATGGACATGCAATTTTGATCTGAAGCTTCTTTGGCTCGATGATTTTGTAAAATGGATTTTGCCGCATCCACCATAGCCGGATAGGCTGAGCGCAATAAATGGTTGGCATAGATAATGACATTTACGCCTAGAGCCTGCAGTTCTGATTCAGTCATGTGAGCATAGGTGGATGGAACTACAATAAGAGGAACCTTCGATTTAAATTTTTTATATTTATTACAAAACTCAATGATTTCTTTGCCGTCTTTTTCCTTACTGTGAATCATAATTCCATCTGCACCGGCATCAATATAAGATTCTGCCCTTACAAGGGCATCCTCCATTCCCTTTTGCAAAATCAGGCTTTCAATCCGAGCGACAATCATAAAGTCGGCTGTAATCTGGGACTCCTTCCCTTCATGAATCTTTTGAGAAAAATGTTCGATCGAATCCTGTTCCTGGGGAACAGTTGTCCCAAAAAGTGAATTCCGTTTGTCACCAATTTTGTCTTCAATGATGATGGCTGATACCCCTAATCTCTCCAGTGTTTTA
>CAYNPR010000259.1:0-2474 GCA_964399115.1 uncultured bacterium
CAACCAAACAATGAACCTTGTTCTTCCCCAGCCAAGCCGACCACCATTGAATATTATTTCATGCAAAAATGTAACCAAGCATTTTGGTAAGGTTGAGGTTTTCAATCAATTAAATTTATCCGTTAAGCGGGGACAAAAAATTGGTTTGGTGGGTCACAATGGAGCAGGAAAATCAACGTTGTTGAAATTATTAGCAGATGTGGAGAGTGTGACATTGGGGGATATTGAAATCGGAGATCGGGTAGATTGCGCATACTATGCCCAACATCAATTAGAGATTCTTGATCCGGAGGACACAGTTTATGGAACTGTTTGTAAAATCAGCACAGGGTGGACGGAGACAGAGATACGTACCTATTTAGGAAGTTTTTTATTTAAAAAGGATGAAATCAAAAAATTAGTAAAAGTCCTCTCGGGCGGTGAAAAGGCGCGACTGGCACTGGCGCGAATGTTGATGGAGCCATCCCATTTACTTTTACTGGATGAGCCCACGAATCATTTGGATATGATTTCTCGAAATGTGGTAGAAAAAAGTCTTGCCCAGTTCACTGGCTCCATTATTTGTATTTCCCATGACCGTCACTTTTTGAATAAGGTTACGAACCTGACCTGTGAGGTCGGAGGCGGAGGTATCCGCATTTTTGAAGGAAATTATGATTATTACATGTGGAAAAAGGGCAAGGACGCTGGTTTACTCTCTTCCCATAAAAAAGAAACGAGATCTAAAGACAAATCTAATTATAAAAAACGAAAGAAAACTCGGAACAGATTATCATGGATCGAAAAACGATTTAAAATCATTGAAAAAAAAATAGCGGAACAACGGTCCATTACACAAGACCCAAACAATGTGGATGATTATGAAAAACTGCAAAAATCAATGGAAACTATGACAAAGCTAGAGACTGAATATTTGGACTTAATGGAAGAGCAGGAATCTCTTCAGTGATATAGAATAGTTAATTCTTATAATTATCAATAGTTGGGCAGGTACAAATTAAGTTTCGATCTCCAAATGCATTATTGACCCGGCCAACTGAGGGCCAATATTTATGGTCTTTAAGCCAAGGGGCAGGGTAAGCCGCCTGTTTGCGGTCATAGGGATGGGACCAGCTATCAGAGGTAACATGGAGAGCTGTGTGTGGCGCATTTTTTAATGGATTATCTTTTGCGTCTAGCTTCCCATCCATTACATCTTTGATCTCATTTTTAATAGAGATCATTGCCGTACAAAAACGATCCAATTCTGCTTTGGATTCACTTTCAGTTGGTTCAACCATAAGTGTTCCCGGAACCGGGAAAGACATTGTTGGTGCATGAAAACCATAATCTATAAGCCGCTTGGCCACATCCTCATCAGAGATACCGGATATTTTCTTTAAGTCTCGAAGATCAATGATAAATTCGTGGGCATTAAAACCACTGATACCTCGGTAAAGAATTGGAAAATGGGGTTCCAAGATTTTTGCCATATAATTAGCATTAAGGATTGCAACTTGTGTGGCTTTCTTAAGACCATTTTTACCCATCATAGCTATATATGCCCATGAAACGATAAGAATGCTGCTACTCCCAAATGGTGCAGATGAAACAGCGGTAATTGCTTTTTTCCCGCCTGTTTCAATTTGAGAGTGTCCAGGTAAAAACGGTGCCAAATGATTTTTACATACAATGGGCCCCATTCCTGGCCCACCCCCCCCATGGGGAATACTAAAAGTTTTGTGAAGGTTTATATGCATAACGTCACCTCCAAAATCTCCTGGTCTACAAAGCCCTAACATTGCATTTAGGTTGGCACCGTCCAAATAAACTTGGCCGCCATTGTTATGAACAATTTCACAGATTTCTTTAATGGTATGTTCAAAAACCCCATGTGTGGAGGGATAGGTTAGCATTATAGCTGAAAGTTTTTCTGAATAAAGTTCTGCTTTTTCCTTTAAATCTTCTTTGGAGATATTTCCATATTTATCACATTGGACAATCACAACTTTCATCCCAGCCATCACAGCGGACGCTGGATTGGTTCCATGGGCAGATGCAGGAATTAAGCAAACGTTTCTATGGCTATTCCCATAGGCTACATGAAAAGCACGAATCAATAGCAGTCCTGTATATTCACCCTGTGCACCAGAATTGGGCTGCATAGAAATATCATCAAATCCAGTGTACTGTATTAGCCAATCGCCCAACTCATTGATGAGTTTTGTATACCCTGACGTTTGATGTGTTGGCGCAAATGGATGAATATTGCCAAACTCCGGCCAGGTGATTGCTTCCATTTCTGTGGTAGCGTTGAGTTTCATGGTGCAGGATCCTAATGGAATCATACTTGTATTTAAGGAAAGATCTTTTGCTTCTAGGCGATGCAAATACCGTAACATTTCAGTTTCAGAGTGATAGGAATTAAAAACAGTATGCTCTAAAAAAGACGAATTTCTATTTAAATTTCTGGGGATACTTTTTTTATCTGTCTG
>CAYNPR010000260.1:0-2452 GCA_964399115.1 uncultured bacterium
TGGATACGTCCAGAGCGGAGACCGGTTCATCACAAATAATCAAATCGGGATTGGTTGCCAAAGCACGGGCAATGCCCACTCTTTGACGCTGGCCACCGGAAAATTCGTGAGGAAATCGTTCCGTATGCACCGCCTGCAGGCCCACTTTTCCAAGAAGATCTATTACGTGATTTCTACGGTCAGGCTCAGACATGTCCGTATGCAGTTTCAACGGTTCTTCCACAATTTGACTTACGGTCATTCTGGGGTTCAAGGATGCATATGGATCCTGGAAAATCATCTGGACGCGAGAACGGTATTTCCGAGTCTCCCGTGAAGAGAGTGTTGCAAAATCCACCACTTCATCTTCAAAATGATATAAAATACGTCCGTCAATTTCCACGTCCGGGGCCACATGGTGCAGAATATTGATCATGGCGCGCCCCACGGTCGTTTTACCACAACCGGATTCACCGACAAGTCCAACGATTTCACGTTTGCCGATACTAAACGAAACACCATCCACAGCCTTCACGGTTCCAACTTTTTTCGAAATAACCCCACCGTAAATGGGGAAATGCACTTTCAGGTCTTTGACGTCTACGACAGGATGACGGCTCATGCTTTCCCTTCCATCTCATCACCCGGAAAATGGCAACGAACAAAGTGATCCTGTCCTATATCAATTAATTCAGGATCTTCCACTTTACACTTTTCTTCGGCCAAATCACACCGGGTACAAAATTTACAACCTTCAGGCATGTCCAATATATTCGGTACCATACCCTGAATAGTTTCCAATTTCTCTTTTGCCTTTCCTTTGCCTGGTCTTGGAATTGAATTTAGCAGACCAATGGTATAAGGGTGTCTGGGATTATGAAATAATTCATCAACGGAGGCCACTTCCTGAATTTTCCCACCGTACATGACGATAACCCGTTCGCAGGTTTCGGCTACCACAGCCAAATCATGGGTGATCAACACAACTGCGGCATCCGTTTTTTTCTGCTTTAATTCCACCATAAGATTGAGGATCTGAGCCTGAATGGTCACGTCCAAGGCCGTCGTGGGTTCATCGGCGATCAGCAAAGAGGGATTTTTTGCAAGAGCCATGGCAATCATGACGCGCTGGCGCATCCCACCGGAAAATTGGTGAGGATAATCATCCATACGCTTTTCCGCGTCCGGTATGCCCACTCGTCTAAGCAATTCGACGCCATCCCGGAATAATTTTTCGTGTCTGTTGCGGTAATCATCTGAAATAAGTTTATTTAATCCTAGATATATATACACTATTATTGTTGGAGATACACTTCCATATAAAAAGGATAAAATAGATGGAATCATTGCAAAGGTCCACCCTGCTGCCAGCTGGCTGCCCAAAAGGAAAATTAATCCGGTTACCGCTGAAATGCGTACACGATTATTTATGGAAATGGTAGGAAGCGATTTTGCTTTTCCCAATACGTGATCCATTAAATATTCCCTAAACCGTTTCGGTTGCAGCGCTTCGGTGATTTGCATCCCAATCGTATAAACCGGATTCAATGACGTCATGGGTTCCTGGAAAATCATGGCGATTTCCCTCCCGCGATAATCCCGCATCTTTTGATACATGGATTCTCGGTACTGGTCCATGGCTTCTTTTTGAGGTGACATAAAAAAGAGTTTTAGAGATAGGTAGGCATCCAGAAAGAAGGAAACGATAAATGGCAATATGCCGGGTATTCCCAAAAGAAAATGAAGTACCAGCCAGCCAAAGAAAAATCCCCGAGACGCCCAGCTTCTCTTAATTCCCCTCAAATCACTAAAATATTCGTATTCCGGTCGTTCCCGTATTTGAGCCAGTTCTTCTCCATCGAAAATAGTCTCACCCTTAAAGGTCACCTTCCCTTCGAAAACTTCTCCCGGCGGGTTTGGGACCAATTGAATCAGGGACAAGACGGAAACGGATTTCCCTGACCCGGACTCACCCACAATGCCCAGGGTCTCTCCTTTAAAAATATCTAGGCTGATGCCATCAACGGCTATGGCCCAATCTTCCCCGATTCTAAACCGGGTTTTCAGGTTTTGGATGGATAATAATTTTTCGTTCATTACCGCAATCTCGAATACACTTTCGGATCAAAAGCTTCACGAATGCCCTCGCCAATGAAAACAATGCCAAGCAACGTTAGAAATTGAGCCGTTACCGGGGAAAAGACCATCCACCATTTCGATACGTTCTGGAGACCAACGTCCAGCATTTGTCCCCAACTGGGCGTAGGTGGCGGTAGCCCAAACCCTAAATAATCCAATCCAACCAGCATGGAAATCCCTCCCACCACTGAAAATGGGAAATAGGTTATGACCGGCACCAGTGAATTAGGCAATATATGTTTAAAAATTATGATATGGTTCCGTTGCCCCATGGAAATGGCCGCACTGACGTAATCTTTTGCTTTTTCACGATAAAATTCCGCCCGCATGTAAT
>CAYNPR010000261.1:0-2451 GCA_964399115.1 uncultured bacterium
AATACCGTAAAATCTTCGTTAAGGAATCTCGAATAGCAGCAGGTGCAGAATTCTACGCGGAAAACACGGATCTACTAAACCGCCTGGTCAAAGAATATAAGGTAGATCCGTTCATTGTGATCACCATAGCGGGCGTTGAGAGCAATTACGGAAGCCATCACCAGCAATATTCCGTTTTTAATTCCCTGTATACCCAGGTTCATGAAATGCCAAAACGAGCCGGTTGGGCGTCGAAAGAATTGGCGGAATTCCTGATATATTGTTTTAACGACCATTTGGATCCTCAGGAGATTGGAGGATCCTATGCAGGTGCGTTCGGGTATGGCCAGTTCATACCATCAAGTTTTAACCGGTACTCGGTCGATTTCGACGGAGATGGGATTAGACAACCCTATAATTGGCCAGATGTGCTGGGAAGCATAGCCAATTACCTGCGCAGAAACGGTTATAAACCCAACAGCACGAACAGAAAGCGGAACGGAGACGTTTGGAAAGCAATCTATGCCTATAATCACGCAGATAATTACGTAATGGCTATTTTAGAACTCAGTCAAATTATCCAGGAAAGAATAGAAGAAGGAGATGGGCAATAAATAACCGTCTTGGAAAAAAATTAGAGTGATACGGAAAGTTCTATATCCAACCCATTTCTTTCCACAACAACTGAAATCGTCATCCCGGGCTTCAATTCGCCTAATCGGTCCATATATTCATAAATATCTTTGATGGGTTTTCCTCCGATGGCTTTTATAACGTCGCCCTTTTTTATCCCCGCTTTGGCGGCTGGACCGGCCGGGTTGGAAATACCATCAACCTCTAGGCCTTCTTTCATGCTGCCGTAGGACGGCACAATTCCAAACGTAACCTTGAATTTTGTATTACGTTTGGGAGCTGTTTTGGGTCCCGCCTCTGTAAACCGTGGCCTTTCAGGGCTCCGCGATAAAAGAAATACCATGTCATAAACCAGCTCCAAGATGTTTTTTTCTCCACCCAACGCAATATGGTTCCAAGTATCGTCGGGCGTGTGGTATTCATCGTGGAAGCCCGTAAAAAAGAAAAGGACTGGTATATCCCTGGCGTAAAACGATGAATGGTCACTCGGCCCGAATCCGGGTTTTGTCATATTTAAGTTGTAACTACGCATCTCGGCCAAACTGTCCAAGATCGGCTCGAAAATTGGCGATGTTCCAACTCCGCCCACGTTAATGGTGGAGTCCTTCATCCTGCCAATCATATCCAAGTTGAGCATGGCTACAATATTGTTGATGTCCACGGTTGGATGGTTCACAAAATACTTTGACCCCAGCACGCCTTTTTCTTCAGCGTCAAATCCGATCAACAGGACGCTCCGTTTTAATTTTATTTTTTTTGAGGTCAGTTTTTGAGCGAGTTCCAATAATCCGGCGGTTCCGGAAGCGTTGTCGTCAGCACCATTATGCACCGCCGCTTGATCGGGCTTTCTGGACCCGGATCTTTTTCCACCCATTCCGAGATGATCGAAATGTGCTCCCAAAACAACGTATTCGTCCCTGTATTCATGGTTGTTGCTTCTAATCATTCCCACCACGTTGGCCGCACGGACATTGACCGGCGCTAAATTAACGTTTGCCCGTATGGTTACCCCAGTCAGCTGGAACGCAACGGGCTCAAGCGACCGATTCATGGTTTCCTGTATTGTCTTTCGTTCCCACCCGTGGGCTTTTAATAATCTGTCTGCGACGTTATTGGACAAATGAATTGCAGGAATCCCTGCATTTTTGTACCCGGAAACGTATTTGAGAGGATAAAGGCCACTGTCTTCCACCTGTGAAATGAAAATGATTCCCACAGCGCCCATGTCACGGGCCACAAGCATCTTTTTGTGTAAAGTGGAATGAATTGCATATGTGGAATGTTGATTGTCCCGCTCTGGACTGTGTCGCATTACAACAACCCACTTGTCTCTAACGTCAAGATCGGCGTAGTCATTCCATTTTAAATCACTCTCGTCAATGTTAAATCCATAACCGGCAAAGACCGCCGCAGCGGAAACATCTCCGTTTCCGGAAAAAGACAGTGGAATATAATCAAACCCCGCAGAAAACAAATCGCCGTTTATGGATATGGAATTGTTTTTTCCCAGTCCAATGTCGTCCACAATATTAAACGACTGCAAGAAAGAGCCTCCTTCTCCGGCCGGCTTTACGCCATAGGAACGGAGGTGTCTCACAAGATATGACATGACGTCTTTGGATTCACGGGTTCCTGGATATCGCCCCGCTCGATTATCATGGGACAGGTAACGAATATGGTACATAATTTCGTTTTCAGTGATTTCTGCCGTTGATCCTTTTGAAATACCAATACCCAAACTTTTCATACGGACCATGGCAAACCCCAAAATACCGATAAATATAATGGTTAAGATTGTGCGAGTGTTTTCGTTCATGACAATTTGGAATTTATTTGGAA
>CAYNPR010000262.1:0-2451 GCA_964399115.1 uncultured bacterium
AGTCTTTGCAGATGCTCTCTGCTGCGGGCTTAGTTTTTCTTTTTGTTATCAATCTGACTAAGCATTGTGAAAATAGTGGCATTAATGGACAATTCCTCGCATTATATGTCATGATATCACATTCCATAACAAATGGAATTAATTACTTTTAGATTGCTGTTTTATATACATACTGTAATATATATATGTATGGTACTTTGGTACTTTACTGACAAGAAATACCAAAATACCATTATATCAAACTGTAGGCATTTCAAGTGAAAGTACCACGTCCCAATTAATTGTATAGATGCCCTGGTTTTTTCTGTTTATCCATCCATTGGTGACCCATTTTGGCAGCCATTTTTTCATGGTTGATTCAGGCACATCTCTATCGTCTTTATCTTTGTATGACTGGCATTGGTTTAGAAAATCTTTTGTTTCCCAAATGTGTGTACTGTCTGGATTAATCTTCTGCAGTGATAAAATAAACTCAAGTTGTCTCCCTAGGTTGGGTGGTTTAAAATGGGGCTCTTCATGCACTATGGCCCGTCTATTATTAAACAGACAAGTTAAGATGTCAAAAACCACAGCCTGCGGTACATTTTCTGAAGTTATTTTCTCAGGATTTATGTCTTTGTATACATGTCTCACTTTTGTCATTTTCATTAATGTCCAGTCATCAATCATATTTGACCTGTGTAATTGTATAACGTTGGAGGCGAAATCAGTCAGGATTTTTCCACCTCGAATATTTAGGATATCAATAGACCGGGTTTCTTTGTCCGTTTTCTTGTGGTGACATACAAGCAATAGGCCAGTGTTACTATTCCTTGCTGTGTATTCGACATCTCGAATAAGAATTTTTAATGCATCATTTTTCTCAAAACTAACATCACTTGTGCATGCAATATTGTCAACAAATAACGCATCCATATCTTGATTATCAAGCATCCAAATAATTTTCTCCCAAGCATCGAGGAACTTTTTGCCTTGGTCGACATCAACCTTGTGGGTAATGTTATTCATCAGATTGTCTCTACTTGCGGGATACTGCTCTAAAAACGCCTTAGATTGCGTCTCCAGCCTGTCTCTTGATTCACCATCTAGATTCTCCAGTTGTAGAATACCAACTTTATATGGTTTCTTTATCTTATATCTGAGAAAGTCAATACCAGTGGCCATGTGCATCGCCATTTGGTTCATCAGCATAGATTTACCAGTCCCTTGTAAACCGCTTAGTAGTGCGTAGGTCCCTCTGCTCAACAGATCTTCAATTAACATCTCTGGTTTTGGAAGTTCATCCTTCATTGATAAAAATTTTCCTAATGTAACCATATTGTATCCTTGTACTTCTTCTTTGATTTCATATACAATTGCATTTTCCATTGCATTATTTAACCTGTCATAGTCGTAATCATTTTCTAATTGAGTTTTTTTATAGTCATCAAAAATATCATAACCATCAGGCAACCCCTTTTCCCATTGTGCAACCTTAACATTTATGTCTGGTTTTTCTCGTTTTATCCTGGTTGCTAGTTTTTCGGCACCTTTTTGGCCAGCTTTATCATTGTCATATATTATAAAAATGTTGTTTTTAACATAGATTTGGGATAGATCTTTTGGTATGCTTCCACAACCGCTGGAAAATGAGATAGCTTCAAAAGGAGCAAAGATGGCATCACGCTCACCCTCAACAATGTAAATGGTACTATAGAAATACTTAATGAACTGCTGTTTGAATATTTTACACGATCCATCGCCAACCCACATACAGTTACCGTCTTTATCTTTATGTCGTTTTATCCCGATACATTTACCATCTATGAAATAGTGGAAAGTTTCTATACCATCATCAGTGATACCCATCAGCCCATGTTGACTATCTGGAATTGAATTCCAGTAATCTTCATCCTCTTTTAGGTTCCCGGTGTAGTCCAGGGCAAACTTCATGAGTTTCTTTGTTGTATACTTAGTCTTTTTCTCCTCGCTATCATCTGAGATCCTGTTTTTTGTATTAATCGGTATAAGATTCATTGGTTTGTAGTTGTTGTTGGAGCGCCATTGCTCTGGGTTATCAATATTTAAGCGTTGGGCTAGCGTGTACGCGTTGCCATCATCGATGCAGCCTTTAAAACAATAGCACTGGCCGGTATCAGTATTAGCACTGAAACAAAGATTTTTCTTTGTGTGCTCCCTGATGGGGCAAAGTGACGATATCTGTGTACCAGATATCTTGGCTCTCTGCAGGCCAACTACGTTAATGTAAAAGTCATAAAAATCAGGCATCGCGTCCGCGCAGCTCCTTTTTTGTTCGTTCACACAAAGCGATTCTATGTGAGTGCCTGTTTACAACTGCAGCCATCTATCAACATCAACTCTGCGAAACAGTTTTTTACCCGTTGTTTTTAGAGGCATAATTGTGCCTTTTGCCAGGGCGCGCCTTATGGTTGCCTCGCAGCATTTCGCGTA
>CAYNPR010000263.1:0-2442 GCA_964399115.1 uncultured bacterium
CACGGATCAGGCTGGAAATGCGATTTCCGGGCAAACGATTGCCTTAACGGCGGAAGTGTTGGATCAAGCCGTTGGTTCCTTTGAATTGAGTTCTAGCGTCACCAACAACCAAGGCAAGGTTTTCGCCTATTTTGACGATGGCGGAAACGTGTATCAGGATGCCACCGGCACTCCCGATTTTGATGGAGTCGTCGTCAAGGCCTATTTGGGAGATGAAACAGGCGAGAGCGAATCGGTTTCTTTCAGCGTATATCCAACGACGATCTGGCCATACGTGCTTTATCTTTCTTCGGACGTAGACGAGATTCTTTTGGATAATGGACAGACCGTAGCCACCATTACGGGACAGTTGTTGAACCAGCTGGACAATGCCGTATCTAACGTAACCCTATCTTTTACGACGGATAAAGGGTTCATCGAGCCTGAGGGTACTACGGACAGTACTGGCGTCGTTACGCTCACATTCGAGGATCAGGGAGAGCAAACGGATGTGGGAATGGCGAACATAGTGGGTTCTTTCGAGCACCCTGGATTTGGTTCAACCATTAGCGATTCCGTACAGGTCGTGATCAATACAAACTATCAACTCATTTTGCAGAGCTATCCAGTCGCATATGATAATTCCAGTTCTCTTATCATAGTTGGTGAGGATCTTTCTGGTGAAAGTGCACATACGCTGCTTATCGCCACTGTTTTGGATTCAAGCTTAAATCCCGTTTCAGGTATTTCTTTGACCTTTACTTCAACGTCATCAGGTATGGATGTAGGTTCGATAGAACTATTGAATTCCAGTACGAATAGTTCTGGTCAAATTCTCGCAGTATTCGATGATGGCGGTAACGTCATACAGGACACGCCTGGCACGCCAAGTTTTGAAGGTGTCACTGCGACCGTATTTTATGGAGAAGAAACATTTCAATCAGTGCAGTTCAGCACATATGCAGCAGCCGACGTTTGGCCCTATAATCTAATTTTAACGACCGACACGGACGTCATTTACGTGGATGGTGGCGTTACCCAGGCAACGTTAGTGGCTCGATTGCTAAATGCCCTCGGCAACCCAGCCATGAATGTTCAAATATCTTATGAGACGTCCTTGGGATTTATTTCAACTACAGGCATTACGGATTCCACAGGAGTCGATACGGTTTATTTCACGGATCTTGGAGACCCGGAAGATGTAGGAGTGTCCAACGTGTCCGCTAATTTTGTTCATCCGGGATTTTTGGATACAACCCTAACCAGTTCAGTGCAAATTTCAATAGAAGACACATCTTTTGCAGATTGCGCTTTTATTGAAATTCCACCTTCTTATCCCGATCGAATCGTTGTTCAGGAAGGCGGTGGCACCGAGTCCACTCAAATTACTGCTGAGATTTATGATGACGATGGTAACCTTGTGAATACGCCCACACCCGTCACCTTTAGATTGAATCCTGTATTGTCCGGCTGTTACCTGAATGAAGAAGGCCAGTCGGAAGTGACTGTATATACCGTGAATGGTATAGCTTCCGTAGCTGTAAACAGTGGCACTGAGCCCGGTGTTGTCCGAATTGAAGTTACAGTGGACTGTGATGAAGATGGGAATATTGATCTTACGGCATCAAAGGATCAGGTGATTATTGCTTCTGGTGCGCCTTATTACATCGAACCGGAATATGATCCAAATTCTACGGCCCCAACCGGCGGCGGATTTTACCAGACGCAGTGTGCGGCTATCGTTTATGACAAATGGTACAATCCGGTGGAAGACAGCACCTACGTCTATTGGACAATTGAGCCAATCCTGCCGGATACTTTGATTAATGCATTTGTGGAAGGAGTGAGCTTTACGGCGAATGAGAACCTGTCTGGCGATTCCTATTCCGGGATTGCCTTTTCCGCGATAGTTTATTCAACGGATGCCATTGGTGATATCGGGTTCGTAACGGCTACGACTTATGGCGCAGATGGAGATACGATCTCAGCTAGAATCAACGAAGACGAAGGCGAGTCATTATTGTTTTTTGTTCCGGGACAATTAACGCTGATGGCATCTGCTCAATACTGGGATTATACCCTGACCGGCACTACCGAAGCGGAAATTGAAATCACCGCTATTCTCATTGATTATTATGGGAACGTTGTTGCAGGGGCCCCGATTGCGTTCGCAGGTGTCGGCGTATCGGAATGGCGCGAAGTTGGTTACGAAGTTCATTATGATGATGGCGTTGATGGTGGTGCTGGTGCAGGTGACGGATGTTTCACCTGGCGGGATTACGGACAGGACAATGATCCTGGAACACTCGACCCAGGTGAAGGGAATGATGACCATGATGCCTTTGATACAACCGGAACCGGTGATTGGGACCTGGCAGAAATATCTGAGACTTTTGATGATTTTGGGTTAGATGGTATTGATGGAACTTTTGATGAAGGTGAAGACAATGGAGAATGGGACGG
>CAYNPR010000264.1:0-2441 GCA_964399115.1 uncultured bacterium
CAAAAGAAAAGCGGGTCTTAGCCCGCTTTTCAGCCCGGGAAATTACGGGCAGACTCATTTTTATACAAGAATTTAGCCTGTTATTTTACCCAGTAATTCCTCTGCAATTCGTTTTTGTATCGGCGTTAAATCTTTTTCAGATAAAATCTCGCCTGCAATGTGTTTTGCGTCTTCTAAATTGCCTTGTTTATAATTCAGTTTTGCTTTTCCGAGATTCAAAATCCGTTTGTCGTGTTTGCTTTTACTCCAATTCATTCCGGTGTCGAAATAGGATAATGCTGCAACCGTATCGCCATTGCGTTCCGATATACCGGCGAGCATTATTGCTGTGGAAGGAATTAGCATGTCAACAGTTTGATCATTCAGATATTGCAAAAGATGAATCTCAGCTCCTGTATAATCTTCAGATGCATACATTATTTTACCAATATGATAACCAGCAATTTCAGCACTTTTCGATCCTGAATATTCCGATAGGATTGATTCCAGTTGAAATTGAGCATTTTTCGTATCACCCTGCTCCAATGCAACCAAGGCTTTTCCCAAGGCAGCATTGGCCTCGTTATTTCTACCGGATCTTTTATCGCTGATTACGTTAAATGCAATGAATAAGACTATTATACCAACTACACCCTTGAAATAATTGGCTCGGTGGTGTTCAAAATGGGATTGGGCTTTATCCATTGATTCCAAAAATGGATCTCGTTGAATTTCTTTTTTGGTCAATTTTTTCTTTGGTTTTAACATCGTTATCCTAATTTAATGAGTTTATTATTGTGCCAGTACCCTCGGCAGGAATCGAACCTGCATCTAATGCTTAGGAGGCACTTGTTCTATCCATTGAACTACGAGGGCAGATTCTTATTATCCTCGACGAGAAAGTCGCGGAATATAATAGAAATTTTGTTGTAAACATAATGTAAACATAGGGTCCATTAGAGTTCTAAAATGGATATTTTCCCTTCCCATATTACCCAACAGTTTTTACAATAAGATCTTACAAATCAAAAACCTGGTGAATGTGGCTTGATGATTCAATTCTATATGTATTTGACCATCAGAAAATATATAATAACGTGAACTAGAGTTTTACTTGAGAGCATACCAAATTATTTATTATCTTAAGGCTTAATATCTACATTAATATAAATAAAAATAAAATGGGATCTACATTATGAAGAATAAAACTATTTTAGGTATTCTAATCATTATAATTCTTTGTCTCTCCGGCTGTGGAAAAAGCCCAAACTCACATTTAAGCTATCTCCCGGATAACACCGCTTTTATTGTTTCTGCTCAACTTGGAGCGATAATGGAAAAAGCTGACTACCAGAGCGCTTTGGATTCAAAGGCAGGGCAATTCTTTTTTGATCAATTAAAAAAGGAAAAGGTTCCTAGTATTGTTAAAAAGGCCATCACCAACCCTCAGGAGATGGGATTGGACCTAAATAGTCCAACATATCTCTTTGCCGAAGGCTTCAACAAATATAAGAAGTCTAATAACAGTTGGCAATCTTCTGATCCCCAACCAATGAATATGGGAATGATTGTACCCGTTCTCGATGCTGGAATTTTGGCAAATAAGTTTCAAATGGTTTCAGATTTAGCTCCAGAAGATCAAATTGATGAAAAACAAACGGATAAATTCCACTATCTAATGATAAAAGAACGAAACTATAGAACTAACCTTATGAAGAATGTTGCCGCTCTTGGCTATAATAGTGAAGTCGCAATATTTGTCTTCCATGATGATAAATATGATGAATACGGTTCTAAAAATTGGTTGAATGAAATTGAGACTTTATTGGATGGTTCCAAACCAAACGATATCTTAAAAAGTAAACCAGGTATTGGTGACCTTGGGAATTATGATCTGGGTTTTTGGGCTGATCTCACATCTGTAGGCGATGTTGTCAAGCAAGAGTTAGAACGCTCCCCAAAATTGCAAAATAAAATTATCAGTACGGAGGCCAGTTATGTAACAGCAGGTTTGAAACTTGATCTTGGCTTGATTGGCTTTGAGGTAAAATCCTATCTTAATGATGAAATGAAAAAACAATATAATCCCGATCTTCATAATCAGACGATTGGGAAAGATCTGGTAAATAAATTTCCAAATGATCCCATGGCGGGATTAGGGTTTGCAATTAACCTCAAAGAATTTGGAAAATTATTTTCATCGACTGATGATGACGGAATCAAAGAGACAATTGAAGAAATTGAAAGAGTGAGCGGTTTGTCATTGGATAAACTGGTATCCATACCATCCGGTAATGCACTTGCTGTATTGTATGACATTAATCTAAAAAGAAATGATGCGGAATATGCTATTGGACTTGGATTGAATGATCCGGAAACTTTAATCAAACTGGCTAATGAAAAGGGCTCATTTAAGTTCGTTAACAATGAACCTATTCCACTTGCCAAATTCATGTCTGTTT
>CAYNPR010000265.1:0-2420 GCA_964399115.1 uncultured bacterium
GTGTTAATAAAAGACCATTTGGAAAATAGTCGTCATAAATATTTCCATCATTCTTCCGTCTCGAAATTTCATTAGGATCTTGTAGCGTAAACTCATATTTCACATTGCCATCTTCAAGATGAGCTACATGGCCTTCCATCATCATTATCGGTAATAGAAAACGCCAATTTGTTTCATTATTTATAGGAAAAACGTCGCTTTTTTTCGGAATGTAGATCGGCCCGAAATTGTCTTTATTGGCATTTGTTTCCGAACTGAGAAAAATTTCCGGTTGAATATATTTTGTCCCCATGGCTCTAGTCAGAAATTTCCCATTGTCGTTTAGGGGAACTTCATTTCCATTAACGTATAATGTTTTTTGGCTGACAAACAACGTATCACCAGGTCCTGCAACACAGCGTTTTACGTATTTGACGTATTTGTCCCTGGGATATTTAAATATAAGAACATCATCCTTTTGTGGAATCTTAAATTCAGGGAATTTGTAATAGGGAATAAAAAATCCAATATCCGTATATGGAATTCCAATCCAGTCCGGAGTTCGCATCCCATAAACGAATCGACTTCCAATTAAGAAATCGCCGGTCATAATGGTGTTTTCCATACTGCCCGTTGGTACGATATAGGCTTCCAAAACAGTTACTTTAACCAAGAGAACCGTCAGCACAATAAAAAATATGGCTTTTGTTTCCGATACGATCTTTTGTTTATTTATTTCCATAAAGTCAATAGAAGAAATTAAGAAGTCAATCCAGCCTAATCCCTTCAAAATGTTTTATTACCGGCCTATTTATATTGAGTATGACTGATATGCCATCAATTCGAAAATCGCCAATAAGTTCCGTTTCTTTTTGATAAACCTGAATGGCATGACGCAATTTTTCCAATTTGGACGGATCAATTTTTTCATCAATCTGACTGGCATCAGTTTTATATGCCGTCTTTACATCGACAAAAATGGTTTCGACGCCGGATTTCGAAATGATGTCGATTTCACCATAAGGAGGACAGTTTCGATTCATTTCCAAGACGGACAATCCTTTTTGTTTCAAATACAAAGCCGCAAGCTTCTCCCCCATCCATCCAATTCGCCTGTTATCGGATAACCAACCAAGCGTAGGCATTGATATCGCAACCGGTTTAAAAGACCGCCGGTGGATAGGTGTCGCCTTATATTCCATTAAGGCATCCATATGGAATTCCGTCCCATAACCTTTATGCTTCTCAAATCCATATTCCGGGAAAATTCTGGCATATTCTTCCATCATCCTGTCGCGGGTAACCTTGGCAATGATGGACGCGGCTTTAATGGAGTCGATCTGGTCATCTCCCCTAATAATTCCTTCATTGGGGATGATCTGGTTTGTTAGCGGATGGCCATCAATTAAGGCTTTATCCGGTTTCACCGGCAGGTTGCCCAAGGACATTTGCATGGCCTTCAGGGTTGCAGCCCTGATATTGGTTTTATCAATCGTTTTTACACTGGCCTGACCTACCCCAATTCCAATAGCATGTTCATGGATAATACTGAATAATTTTGATCTCTGTTTGGCTGATAATTTTTTAGAATCTCGCAATCCTTCAATGGTATGATTTTCAGGAAGGATTACTGCAGCGGCTACAACGGGACCTGCAAGAG
Source organism: uncultured bacterium (assembly GCA_964399115.1). Taxonomy (GTDB): domain Bacteria; phylum Fidelibacterota; class Marinisomatia; order Marinisomatales; family UBA1611; genus CAYNPR01. The sequence goes on from CAYNPR010000265.1 coordinate 1,640, forward strand.
GTCCACGGCCTGCTTCATCCACGCCGGCAATTATTTTCACCATAACTTGAGATTCCAGATCAACAGAATTAGAACAATTTTCCATAATTTTTCACCAAACTTCATTAACAAAATTTAGGAATATATAATGAAAGAAGATAAAAAAGTGTCATGGGAAGATATCGCCTGGCAGAATATGTACTCTATAGAAGCATTGATGAACATACTTGGGGAAAAAGGATTGATTACTACACAGGAAGCCTTGGGAGAACTGCAGAAACTAAAGGTTGAGCATCAAAAGGATGTGAGTTAGGACTGTGGGTGATAGGTATGATTTTTAGAGGTACAGCCTTGAGACGATTGAGAATAACGGTTTGAAAATATGTCGTTCACTATCTAAACTCCCCATTCTTTTTATCACCACTTCGGAGATTTCATGGACAGGCAAAAAGCAGGATTAATCGCGTTCGGTATCATCATTTTTATCATGTATGCCTTCGGGCTGAATACCTTTGATGCCGTCTGGTCCTTTCCTACCCAGCGGGCCATTCCGCTAATGGTCATTGCACTTGTGGGAACCGGCATCTTTGCCACCATCAGGCTGGGTTTCCCCCAAATCCGTTATTTGCGCCATGGAATCGAAGTGACGCGGGGTATTTACGACAATCCGGATGATGAAGGCGATCTGAACCATTTTAGAGCCTTGACCACAGCTTTATCGGCCACCGTCGGGATTGGAAATATCGCTGGTGTCGCCACGGCCATCTACTACGGCGGTCCTGGTGCGTTGTTCTGGATGTGG
>CAYNPR010000266.1:0-2407 GCA_964399115.1 uncultured bacterium
CCACCGAGAGGACTCGAACCTCCGACCGACTGATTACAAATCAGTTGCTCTACCAGCTGAGCTACGGTGGCAACTGTTGCAAAATTGGATTTAGTAAACCTAGTTTGCTTTATCTATTTGAAAGAATAAACAGGTTCACGAAGAAAGACCAATGCCAAGTACAGCCTCCCAATTTAAAAAATCATTAATAGATGATTCAACAAATAATTTATATAATATTGAAATAATTATCCATTTGGCACAGAACTTGCTTTCAAGCTTTTTTCAGCTTCTGTCCATTAGGAGTATCCTCGACGATCCACCCTTTAGATCGCAACTCATCTCGAACCGCATCAGACAATGCCCAATCCTTCCGTTCGCGAGCTTCCATCCTTCGATCCGCTAATTTCATTATGCCTTTTGGTACTTCCTTATCCGGTTTTTTCAAGAGCCCAAACACAGAATCAAACACAAACAGAAACTCCCAAGACTCACCCAACTCCTTCTTGGTGATCTCATCCTGATCCAATTTAGTGTTTATGGTTTTCATCCAGTCAAAAAAAACAGCTAAAGATTTTGGAGTGTCCAAATCATCATTCATTTTCTCTTTGAACTGGGAATAGGCTTCTGGAAGCTTTCCCATGGAAAATTCTTCCGAATTGTTTTCTACCAGCCTGTTATGAAAATCCGAAATTCGTCGAACCACCCGATCACCCTCGTGTCTTTTATCCACGGAAAAATTTATTTTACTCCTATAATGGCCGGACAATAATTGATATCGGATACATTCAGGAGAAAATCCTAGTTTCTTCAAGTCAGAAATCCGATAATAATTGCCGATGGATTTGCTCATTTTTCCACCCTCGACCATCAAATGTTCGGAATGGAGCCAATAATTCACAAACGTTTCATCCGTGGCGCTTTGGGATTGGGCAATCTCATTTTCATGGTGGGGAAACATATTATCTACACCACCGCAATGAATGTCGAAATTATTTCCCAATGCTTCAATACTCATGGCGGAGCATTCAATATGCCAACCCGGTCTACCCTTACCCCAAGGTGCATCCCAAGACACATCGCCGTCATCCGGTTTCCAGCTTTTCCACAAAGCAAAATCCTGTGGTTCATCTTTATCGTATTCATCCTTTGAGACACGATCAGTGGAGCGTTGTGCCGCAATATTGATTTTTGAAAGGCGACCATAATCGGGGAAAGAACGAATATTGAAATATACTGATCCATCATCTTCCCGGTATGCGTACTCTTTTTCCAACAAAATTTTAATCATGCGAATTATTTTGGGAATTGATTCAGTCGCTTTTGGATAATGATCCGCAGGAATCATTTTCAGCCATGCCAGGTCTTCCATGAAATATGCGGTATACTTGTCCGTGATGTCTTTCAATGGATTATTTTCATCTTGTGCTTTTTGGATCGTTTTGTCATCTACATCAGTGATGTTCATTACATGATTCACTTCTAATCCCAAATGAAGCAGCCAACGTTTAAGAAGATCCTCAAACACAAAGGTTCTAAAATTGCCGATATGAGCATAGTCGTAAACTGTTGGGCCACAGGTATAAAGGCCAACTCTCCCTTTTTCGATTGGGTGGAAAACTTCCTTTTCTCTTTTGATGGAATTATAAAAAAAAAGCGACATTCATAGACTCAAATCAATGATGGATTTTATCAATTTTTCAAATGACATCCCAGCAGCATTGACGGATTTCGGAACCAAGCTGGTAGCCGTCATACCCGGCAATGTGTTTACTTCCAAAAAATAATATTGTCCATTTTCGTCCAAAAGATAATCCGCTCGTCCATACACCGAACAGTCCAATTCCCGGAATATCGTTTCCGTATCTTTTTGGATATTTTCAGCTAATTCATCCGGAATTTCCGCTGGACAAACATAGTGACTCAACCCTGGTGTATATTTGCATTCATAGTCATAAAGTTCATGAGATGGTTTGATTTCAACGATTGGATAGCCCTTGTTGCCTAAAATCGTGACCGTCAACTCCCTACCGTGGATATATGTTTCGGTCAAGGCAGTATGGCCATGATTGAATGCTTCATGAATTGCCGGTTCAATTTCGGATATTTCCCGGACCACGGAAAGACCTACAGTGCTACCCTGATCATTTGGCTTAACGACAAAAGGCAGCGCAAGACACGGTTTATCGCGGGAAGAAGCTAATAATTCCCAATCTGGTGTTCTCATTCCCAAACGTCTAGCAATTTCCTTACTTTTGGCTTTGTCCATGCACAGGGCAGATGCTTTCGACCCGGAACCGGTATATTTGATCTCGTTTTGATCCATCCAGGCCTGAATTTCTCCATTTTCCCCGATACCGCCGTGGAGAGCATTAAAAACAACATCAACCTCCTGTAAAGCATCTCTCAGGCTTTCAATATCGTGATG
>CAYNPR010000267.1:0-2401 GCA_964399115.1 uncultured bacterium
GATACTCTTCATCCAGATAAATGGGAACTGAATAGCCCTGCATCTCCCAATGACCGGGAACCGTGATATCATCCCAATGATTTACATTAAAATCTGTTTGAAAAAATCCTTTTGGCCTCACTCTTGGGTTTGGGGAAAAATGGAATTTCCAAATTCCATTCAGGGATTGAAAATAGTTTGATTTTGATGGATCGTTATCACGGGCCAGTGCCTTCGATTCAAAAGGGAAAAAATGTGCTCGTGCCGGCAAGCGGTTCACCTGGAAAACGGACGGATCTTCCCAATATTTATCAACTTTGTCTACTTTCACATCATTCATGATGGTCATGAATAGAATAAAAAGTAGAAGAATTGCTCCAATAAAGATCGGGTTTTTCATCAATATATTTGATTCTAATTCCGTGCCAAAATATTATCCAATATCTCTACCAAGAATAGTGCATTCTCCTCGGTAAAAACCATGGGCGGCTTGATCTTGATCACATTATGATCCGGACCATCGGTACTGAGCAGAATCCCTTTTTCTTTCATTTCATTAACAATTCGATCCGCTTCACTTCCTGCCGGTTCTAAAGTTTCAGGATCACGGACCAACTCTATCCCTAGGAATAAACCGTGTCCGCGAACATCCCCTATGATGGCATGTTTTTGTTTTAATTGATTTAGCAACACCTTGAGAGTGCCTCCCGTTTCCAACGCATTTTTCTGTAGCCCTTCTTCATCAATCACGTTTAACACAGCATGCCCCACAGCACAGGAAACAGGATTCCCACCAAATGAATTGAAATATTCCATCCCATTATCAAATTCATCAGCGATCTCCCGGGTGGTCACAACCGCCGACAAGGGATGACCGTTCCCCATAGATTTCCCCATCGTCACAATGTCTGGGACTACATCTTGCGTTTCAAAGCCCCAATAATTATCACCCATCCGGCCAAAACCGATCTGAATTTCATCCGCGATACATAACCCACCTGATCCCCTAACGAGTTGGTAGGCACTTTTAAGAAAATTATCCGGCGGAATTAACTGACCACCGCAGCCCATGATGGATTCAGCGATAAAAATAGAAACTTGCCCGCCATTTTTTTGTATGCTATTAAGAATTTTGCTTACTTCCTGGGCATACTTTTCACCTGAAGCTACACCACGGTATTTCCCGCGAAACGGATCAGGCATTGGAACTGCGTGAACATAGGCGGGTGCTCCTATACCACCAGGTCCATTATGCTTATAAGGGCTGATCTCAATTAAGGAAATAAGATGTCCATGATAAGCACCATCCAAGACAATGGTTTCTTTGGAGTCTGTAAAATGGCGCGCCAGCCGCAGGGCTAAGTCATTGGCCTCACTCCCGGAATTGGTAAAATAACACACATCCAATCCATCAGGAAGCTTGGCTGTCAATGCTTGTGCATAATTAACAATGACTTCATCCAAATAACGCGTATTAGTGTTAAGCTTTTTAATTTGTTGATTTGCAGCTTCGACGACTTTTGGATGGCTGTGCCCCACATGTTGAATGTTATTTACCGCATCCAGATATTGGGTCTCATCCGCATCATAAAGGTACTGCCCTTCACCTTTTACAATATGCAATGGATCTTGATAGGAGGTACTCAATGAAGGACCAAGATAATTTGTCCGCAAAGAATGAATAGATACTTTATTTAACATAGTTCACCAATCTGTTTGACCATTCCGATAAATCTTCATTTTCCATTTTATTCAGGAAAATCAAAGCTGGTTTTTCGGACACAGATAAATACTCATTTTCCGGAAACAATTTCATCCGCCAAGCAGACATGGTTACAGAAATGCATAGCCGCACACAGGATAAATAGATTGCCGCAATTATTTCCGCATCATGCAAAGGAAAAACAGAATGATACCCTTTCAAAACTTGTGCCATCGCTGAAAATGGGTCATCTTTTTCCAATCCGACATAGGCCATGCACACGGCAGGTTCTGCCACTTGATAGGAATAAACCGTATCCCCGAAATCAATAATGCCCGTTGTTTCTCCTTTTCCATTGATCAATACATTATAATCATTCCCGTCATTATGGATCACTGCCATTCTTAAATCAAGGGGAGAAACATGTTGCTCATACTCATTCAAAAAATGCGCCACCGTTTTTTGTTGTTCATCCTTTTCAAGATAAGCCATGCGAGATTTAATCAATGAAACTGATCGAACATCCCACTCAAATTCCCGGTCTGCGGCAGGATGTGAAAATCCATCCATAGCATGGCTCAATCTTCCTAAAAATCCACCTAGCTTTTCGCAAGATTTTTCATCCAGGACTGCATCCTTGATGAATTGACCGTCCAAGTATGAAACGAGCCGAACAAAATTGGAAACGTCATTTTTCTCTACAGTCTGAATCTCACGGAG
>CAYNPR010000268.1:0-2400 GCA_964399115.1 uncultured bacterium
TGGATTCCTTCATGCGGATTTCCTGGGTCAGATTAGAAATACCATCATTCCTCTGGTCGTCAGTTCTCCTGAAACAGGATTCTCTTTCTGGGATTCCGTAAAAAATATCATTATCATCATCGGTGTATTGTCGGCAATCGTTTATTTCTTCTTCTCCATTGAGCATAAGGGGTTTGTAGGAAAAACGGCAAAACTGGGTATATGGTTCCTGATGATCACTTTTGGTGCAGCATTTGGCTATACCGTTATGGGCCGGATTGCTCTCTTGGCGATTCGTGTCGAATTTTTATTAAATGACTGGCTGTGGCTTATAGATCCCAGCCATACCAGGGCTTTTATGTGATCCATTGAGTTTACACTATAAATAAAACTCGGCTCGTTGAACTATGACATCCGAAGAAAGAAGACTGGCAGCCATCGTATTCACTGACATCTGTGGGTTCACGGAACTCATGGGTCGAGATGAAAATAAGGCTATGACTCTATTGGAACAGCAAAGAGCTTTACTCCGTCCCATCATTGATAATTTTAATGGAGAGTGGCTCAAAGAGATCGGTGATGGAGTTCTAATCTCTTTTCCAAGTGCCGTGATGGCTGTGACCTGCGCCCTTGAGATTCAACGGATCCTGGCGCATAATTCCGAACTCACGTTGCGTATTGGTATACATATTGGCGATATAATAAAGAAAGATGGCGACGTATTCGGAGACGGAGTCAACATTGCATCTCGTTTGGAACCTTTGGCGGAACCGGGCGGTATCTGCGTTTCCGAGCGCGTTCACGAAGATATAAAAAATAAACCGGAGATCAGCACTGCTTTCCAGGAAGAACAACTCCTAAAAGGAGTGGACAAACCCATAAAGGTTTATTCCATATTTACTCAAATGGGGTCAGAGCCGTCCATTGAAACGCCACCCATTCGGGAACCCCAAAAAACAACCACCAAAATTCCGTTTATAATCGGCGGAATCGTCATGGGCCTCTTGATCACTGTTTTTGCCATTCGCAGTTCTGGTTCAGGTATAGCTTCCATTGATGGAAATTCTTTGGCTGTCTTCAATTTTGAGAATCTTTCAGCAGAAGATAAAAATGATAGAACAGGTCAAATTCTTCAGGAGTTGATGATAACGGATCTATCGGGGATCAATAATCTAAAAATTTACAGTTCCCAACGCTTGTTCGACATCCAGAAACAAATGGGGGAAAAAAATTCTCGTTATATTGATCCATCCATGGCCTTGGACATTGCCCGGGAAGCGGGCTCTGCATCCATGATGACGGGAAATATTATCAAAGTGGGGAATACCGTTGTCCTTACATCAAGGCTCTTGGATGTGGATGACGGTTCGGTCATCCAATCCCGGAAAGTTGAAGGAACTGATATCTATGCCATGGTAGATGAACTCACATCTTATGTAATTGAAGATTTGAATCTAGGTATGATAGAAACGGTTAATCTGGCGGTGAGTGAAAAAACATCTTCAAATATGACGGCATATAATCATTACGTGACGGGTGTAGATTATTTAAACAATGCAAATTTTAATAAAGCCGTGCTTGAGTTTCAGGAAGCGGTTTCCATGGATTCAACTTTTAAAAAGGCTTTATACAAATTAGCGATTGCTCAATGGTGGGCAAAGGGTGTAGAAGCAGCCAGTTCCGATTCATCAACAATTGTTACGCTTGACACCTATCTAGCACTCCCCAATCTTACAGGTGACGAAAAGAAATTAGCGGAAGGTGTGAAGAATATTATTTCGGAAAAATATATTGATGCATTGGAAACTTTTGAATACTTGGCGGAAATACACCCTGACAATAAGGAATACTTGTATTTACTGGGCGAATGCCATTTCCATGGATCAATAAATACCTTAAAAGCCTTGAGTGCCTTTGAGCGAGCCATGAACCTCGATCCGGAATTTGAGCTGGCTTCAATTCATATTCTTGATTTGTACTCCTATGAAAAAAGGTATGATAAGGCTATTGAAATGGTTGAAAGTAAACTGGATAATAATCCGAATTCGCTTATTTTACTGGATCGTTTGGCTACAATAAAATTCAACCAGGGTTTTTCAGAGGATGGTATTGAGATTTCGGAAAAAATATTAAACATTGATTCAAGCAACTTCCTTGCAAGGTTTGGAAAGATACGTGCTCTCTTTGAGTTAAATCGTTTCGATGAATCGGAAACCCTAATATTGGATTTACGAAAAGAGTCTACAAATCGTTTTGTATCCTTCATGCTCAAAAATGGTTTATACTTCATTCAAGGCAAATTTTTAGATAGACGGGAAAAATTAATGAAATTATATAATGAAGGTGGAAGAGATGCAGCCAATATGCAACTCCTTGCAAGAGCTATTCTTTTGTGCGACAACTTATCCGAGAATAAAACAA
>CAYNPR010000269.1:0-2393 GCA_964399115.1 uncultured bacterium
CACGTTTCCGTCTGCAGTGGCGTATGTGAACCCTGCACCGCCCTGCGCGGCGTATTCCCACTGCGCCTCCGTGGGCAGATCAATACCATAAAACAGCGCAAATGCTTTTGCGCCATACCATTTGATGAAGGTCGCAGGCCAATGGCCGATGTCCAACACCGTAGGCAAATTATTCGGGTAATCCTCCAATTCTTCCCAATCGTTGTAATCGTTCAACAGAACGGAAGTGTCCTCTTGGTGAGAAACAGTCGTGTAATTATAATAATTCGTTAATTCCATCCAATCAAAATCATTGGAGTCTGCAGGATCCTTCACATAGAACCATTCATTTGATTCATTCAGTTCATCATACCCTATATATGCGATATTCAATGGATTTTCCGGTTCTATCACTCCGGTAAACGGATCATTGTCCCCATCGGCGTTATCATGGTCCTTCATGACCCGGGTGCCGCTTAAATTGTAAATGGCCATTCCTTCGTATTCATCAGGGGCTTCATCCGTACCGTAAACCAGGATATCACCCATGTTTGGTCCTGGATTGGTTTCAAGCTGAACCTCCACCAGCCCATTATAATAAGCTCCGTTTAAAAAATGAGCATACTGTTCATTGGTGATCTCCGTTTCACTGAATTGAAAAGAGCTTAAGGTCACCGTGTGAACGTAAGCATCATAACTTCCCGGGGGACCCTGGTAGCTTTCTTCAGCTTCGCCCATGGTAAAAGTCCCTGCCGGTATATCATTAAAAACAATGCTGCTGTGAAGGGACGACAAATCTTCCCCTTGCCAGCAATTACTTACAATGCAGTCCACCGTAGCACAAATATCAAATACGTCTACAGATCCATCGCCATTGAAGTCACACTGTGAATCGTCAAAACAGTCATCCAGAATACAATTTGCTTCATCTACAATATCCAGGGAGTCCAATTGTCCGTCACCATTAAAGTCACATTGCCCCCAAGAAAAACCAATAAACAACACAAGCGACAGTATTGGTTTTGGTTCTATTTCAGTTAATCCCATTTGAATTACCGAGTATTTCGTCTATTCTTTTTTGAAGTGTTCTCAATTGGATCTCCTCGCCATTGATTAAAAATTTTGGCACGGCAAGCCGAAGTCCAGTGGATCTCAGTTCACTCACCTCGGTATTAATCTGTTTTTGCAGCTCGGGATTTTTTACGTCCGCCTTTAATTGATCAATATTTAATCCAAGCTCACTGGCCAATTCTAAGAGTAAATGTTGATTTTTCTTCAACTCTCCAAAGCGATTCATTATATTTTTATGCATCTCGACATACTTCCCCTGTTTTCCGGAAGCCAGGGAATATAATGCGGCTAAATTGGCTTGCTTATGGTTGCGAAGAGGATAATTTTTATATACGATTCTTACGTCATTCGGATACGTTTTTAATATTTTATCTACCGGACCGGTAGATCTGGCGCAGTAAGGTCATTGATAATCCATCCATTCTATGATCGTGACCTTAGCATCCTCGGGACCCACATAATAAGAATTGCCGATGGGGATATTAAAAATTTCTTTGGGTTCTAATTCCCAATCGTAAGCCAATATTTTTGTCCCATCCTTAAGGGTGGCTTTTTGCGGCTTTTTTGACCTTGATTTTAATTGTTCAATTTCCTGGTCCTTTTCTTTTATGAGCGCCAACAACGATTGTTCTTTATTGTTACAATTCGCATCGCACTGACCCAAAAGCTTTGATCCTAATAGAACAATGATTAAATAAAGCTTCATGATAACTCCCTTTTTACAATAAACCTGATCTAATTTAATTATCATCCCACAAACAAAAAACCCCACGAACGTGGGGCTTGATGTTGTAGAAAGGGTAAAACTATTTCAATAGTACCATCTTTTTTGTTTGCCTGAAATCGCCTGTCTGTATTGTATATAAGTATAAGCCTGCACTCACTGGCTGACCTGCATTGTTGGTGGCGTTCCATTGAATTGATTTGACGCCAGCATTCTGCTCTTTGTTTACCATAGTTTTGACTGTTCTGCCCATCATGTCGTAGATAGTGATATTTACGAATCCATCTTCCGGAAGATCATAGCGGATGGTTGTCAATGGATTGAAAGGATTGGGATAGTTGTTATTCAAACTATATTTAATTGGGGTCTTACCAAATTCGCCTTCAATAACGCTTACGGTTCCACCCCCTTCCCAGTAAATATCATCCAGCCCAAATTCACATCCGGCACCATTCACTTCCAGTATGACAAACTCATAGCTCAACATGCGTAAATCAATAAACTCTCCCCTGATATCTTCCACGGGTATTGATGCCTGCCCCCAATTGCCATCCCTGACAAGTCCATAGGTTGTTTGGTTGCCAGGAAAGTCAACATACGACTGATTTCCCCAGGCATC
>CAYNPR010000270.1:0-2388 GCA_964399115.1 uncultured bacterium
AATAGATTTACCCTTTCTACAACATCAAGCCCCACATTCGTGGGGTTTTTTGTTTTGTGGGAATTAATACTAATCTTAAGGGTTTTTTTAAGGTTTAATTTAAGATCTGTTTTGTAAACTTCGTTTATGTTGTGGAGTTAGATATTAAAAAGATAATAATTAGCCTTGTATGTTTGGTTTTATTTTATGGCTGTGCTGTAAAACAAAAGATAATTGGTGCAAAAAAATCGATTAAAAAAGAATTTTTTTTTAGTCATAATCTAAATCCTATTGACGCAAAAGAATTAATTAACAAAGATGGGCAAATGTATAAACCAAAATCATTGATTGATATTTTTGGTCAAGATGAACTGTATATGGGAATGGCAATAAGCTATTCTAAGAGAGGAGAAAAGGAAAGCGAAGGTACATATAGATATGGTATAAAGGATGGAGACTGGACCTATTGGCATGAGGGTTATAGGAAAGCAAGTTCAGGGGCATACTTAAATGGTGAAAAGAGTGGAAATTGGATTTATTGGCATGAGAGTTCCGGAATTGCAAGTGCAGGGGCATACTTAAATGATAAAAAGGATGGATATTGGACATATTGGTATGAGGTTTCCGGCAAGAATATCGTTGAAAGTGAAGGTGCTTACAAGCTTGGGATTCGGGATGGATTTTGGACATATTGGTATCCCAATGGTGAAAAGAAAGAAGAGGGGGATTTCAAACTTCGAGAACGAGTTGGAAAATGGACTTATTACAATAAAGATGGTTCATTGGATGTAGTGTTACAATACTAATTCTACTACCCAATAATTTACCATCAAGTCCCACATTCGTGGGGTTTTTCGTTTGGTGGGATGATGGGTAGATTTGAGTATGAGAAAGATATTACTAATTGTATTATATATTTCAGTTGGGTTTTCCCAACAGTCTTTTGAAGAGTATAAAATACAACAGGGACAGGCCTTCAGCCAGTACAAGGAATCAGTAACAAAAGAGTATGAGCAATATGAACAGGCTGAAAAGGCTGCCTATGCCCAGTTTAAAGAAGATGTTGAAAAACAGTGGGAAGCATTTAAAGAATCCACAAAAAAAACGTACGTTTCCTATGATGAAGATCTGCAATCGAGAGCTTCCATTGATTTTGATGCAGGTGAAGTCACAGTTGAAATTATTCTGGAAGAGAACGAAATCAAGGATTCCTATAACGACGATCAAAAAATGGATGGAAATAGTGACACTTTTGGGTTGCTTCAAACCGCCATGCCCAGGAATAATTTAATGCTTGTCTTAAAACCCTTATTAGATCTATCCGAAATCACATCGTCCAATGATATTCCCAAGGGAGAAAAAATCTCGTTTGAATCGTTTCGCGATAAAATCGCAAATGCGAAATTAACCAAAAAGTTAGTGGGAATTATTTCTGAAAAAGATGATAATGGAAAAACCATCCTCCATAATCAATTAATCAATGCAAAAGGTGCTGTGGTAAAAACTGGCAGTGTAGCTTTAGACTTTGCAAAAAACATGACAAAAAAACAGACAAAAAAAATAAAGAATTATATCGGAAAAGATGGAAAGAAACGGATATCCTTTTCCCTGACGCTTCCTTTACGCCCCGACCATAAAGAAAAACGGTTAGGCAATTATAAAAAGGAAATCATTCAACAGGCCAAGCGATTTAAAATTGATCCTACCATTGCCTTGGCCATCACAGAAACAGAATCAAACTTTAACCCAAAAGCCAGATCTCCTATACCCGCTTATGGCTTAATGCAACTGGTTCCAAAGTCCGGAGCACGGGATGCCTATCTATATGTTTATGACAAGGATAAAATGCTAGGTAAACGCTATTTATATAATTCGGATAATAATATTGAGTTGGGCTGCGCCTACTTGGCCAAAATCCGGTACAATTATTTTAAAAGTATCAAAGATGATGAAAAGGCATATATGTGTTCGGTGGCTGCCTACAATACGGGTGTAGGTAATGTGGCAAAGGCCCTTACCAGCAAAGGCAAACTCAAACCAGCGTCCAAAAAAGCAAATTCCATGTCTTCGGGAAAGTTATATAAAACGCTGAGAAAAGATTTGAAATACAAAGAAACGAGAGATTATCTGGAACGGGTGTGGTCTAGAAAAGATAAATATGCGAGTCTAATAAAATGAATAATAGTTGAAGAGATTGATGGTTTATTGAAGAATATAGAAAGTATATTGAGTTCGATTTAAACTATATGAAGCCCCACATTCGTGGGGTTTTTTATTATTGGGATGTTGGTTAAATTGGGAGATGCTTACTATTATTAAAGAAATTATAGTAGATCGGGAGAAAGTGAAGTAATGCATAAGGATATAAATGTCAGCATTTGAATTTGTAGCAGTTTTATTCTCTGTCAT
>CAYNPR010000271.1:0-2377 GCA_964399115.1 uncultured bacterium
TCAAATTCCGTCCCTGTGACTGTGGGAGCAATACGAAGAGACAGGTCATTTTGCCCTATCTCAACCTGCTGTCCATCGACGTACTGATAGCCCCAGCGACTGCCAAAGGTCCAATCCAGTTCCGCTCCGATTCCACCAATCTGGTACCCCGTGGTGGCATCATTATCCGCATCAACGTAGAGATGAAAATCATTCCAGTCCTGCAACAGATGTTCACCATCGTAAAAGGAAAAATAAATAAACAGGAATTCATTATCATAGGTGATCTTGAGATCGGCAAAATCCGAATTTTCCCCGTCCCCTTCCGCATCGGTGTAGGCCAGCGGGACATCCTCCCAATCCTGAAACAGGCCATCGATGCCGATTGGATGGCCTGCAAACAGAGAGAAAAATAAAAAAGGAGCTACAACCAAACGGCACAGCCCCCATTTCTCATATTTTATTTTGAAGTGATTAGACATTCAAAAGGTCCAAAACCAATCGAATGCCCCAGCCCGTTGCACTTCCTTTTGGATCTATGCTTGTGGGTTTAACGTCCCAGGCGGTTCCGGCAATGTCGAAATGAACCCAAGGAATACCTTCAGCCACAAATTCTTTCAGGAAGGCGCCACCTGCAATGGTCCCAGCTTGTCGCGCCGCTCCAGTATTTTTTACGTCGGCTATATTGGATTTCACCTGTTTGCAAAATTCCGGCCAGAGCGGAAACTCCCAAACCTTTTCACCAGTCGTTTTGGAAGAATCCTTTACCCGTTCCACCAGGTCGTCATCCGTTCCCATGATTCCGGTAGCCAAATGCCCCAAGGCAACCAGGACGGCACCGGTCAACGTGGCAAAATCCAAGATAAATTCAGGATCATAATGTTTACTGGCATAGGAAAGACCATCGGCAAGGATAAGCCGGCCTTCTGCATCCGTATTCAGCACTTCGATGGTTTTTCCATTGTAGGCTTTCAGGATATCCCCCGGTTTATATGCTTTGCCGCCCAATAGATTCTCCGTAGAGGGAACGATGCCCACAACATTCATTTTAGGTTTTAATGCAGCAAGGGCCTTGAAAATACCCAACACAACCGCAGAGCCGCACATATCAAATTTCATGGCATCCATTTTACCCGCTGGTTTAATGGAAATTCCACCCGCATCGAACGTAAGTCCTTTCCCCACAAGTACCTTCGGCTTTTCATCACCACCATTAAAATATTCCAGAATGATGAATTTTGGCGGTTCGTCCGTTCCCTGAGCTACGCCTGCGAGTCCACCCATTCCCATTTCCGTAAACTCTTTCCGATCAAAAACGGTTAGATTCATTCCGCCTTCCTGTGCTATTTCCCCTGCTGCTTCCGCAAGTCTTGATGGTGTGGTTACGTTCCCGGGATGATTTCCCAGATCTCTGGCAAAACAAATCGCATTGCCGATGGCTGCACCTTTAACGACTGAATCACCATCACATCCAAGGACAATGGCTGATTTCAATTCGAAGTTATCTTTGGCCTGCGTTTTATAATCCAGAAACTGATAACTGCCAAGAACGATACCTTCTCCCATGGATTGGCAACTTTCCTGATCTGTGCAAAAGCATTCTACAGCAATAGAATCGACCTTTTTAGAAATGGCCGTTCGAGAACTTTTTCCTGCCGCCACTCGAATAGCAGATGCATCGAACTTGTCTTTTTTCCCTAGTCCAAGAAGTAAAACCCGTTTTCCATCCACATAAAACGTATGAGCCTCCCCCGATTTCCCTTTTACGTCACCTAAATCGATCGCTCGAGCTATTTGGCCTTCGGAAGTTTCATCGATCGTTTCTGCCAACGGAGTTAAACTTTTATCTTCAAAAATACCAACAGCGACCAAACCTGCATCTATTTCATTCCATTGCTTCTGAGTCGTATTTACACTTGATATATGTGCCATGATTTTCCTTTGCTATTTTTTATTGTATTAGATAAATATTAAAAGTTAGTGGAAGCATAAATCCTACTCCAGAAACATAAAGGATATTACCTTGTGAATTTATTTGACGATTCAATGATGTTCAGACGTTAGGCTTGCCACCACGGAGGGATCCGCCAATGTGGAAATATCACCCATATTGTCCGTATCACCTTCCGCTATTTTTCTTAAAATTCGGCGCATAATCTTCCCAGATCTTGTTTTCGGCAATGCAGACGTAAATTGAATCTCATCCGGTTTGGCATGGGGACCAATTTCTTTGGTTACAGACCCTCGAATACTTTCAAGGATTTCATCTGACGCTTCCACACCTGTCATGAGGGTTACAAAGGCATAGATGCCCTGACCTTTAATGTCATGGGGAAAACCCACAACAGCCGCTTCAGCAACACCATTGGCTTTCCCGATGGCCCCTTCCACTTCTGCA
>CAYNPR010000272.1:0-2361 GCA_964399115.1 uncultured bacterium
GATCACCGGGGAGAAATCCCAAGTTCTCTCCCGCTTCCACTGCAGGTCTGCACAGGATAATTCGATCAACGTTGTGGTTTTCAAATGCCGAAATGGCAAAAGCCACTGCTAAAAAAGTTTTTCCTGTTCCGGCGGGGCCAATGACAAACACAACATCGTTTTTTGCGACAATTCTTAAATACTTTTCCTGACCTTTTGTTTTTGGAGTGATAGCCCCCTTTTTTCCATAATGGATCACCACATCTGGTGGCGGTTGGCCATTCTTACTTTTGCTATTTTGCGATTTCACGAGTGTGATCAAGCTCTGAACGTCCCGAGCGGTGAGACTCCCTCTTCCCGCCAAGGTTTCCATCATTTCATGGAGGACTTCATGGGCATCTTCAATATCCGTTTCTTCCCCTTGAATTTTTATCATCTCCCCTCGAACGATAATTGTCGCTGGGATAACAGCTTCAATCAATTTGATGTGAGCATCGCCAACACCCAACAATTGGGTGGACTCGATAGTTTTTAATTCGATGGTCTTTTCCATATTCCTTTCAAATCTGTAATTTATCGGACTGATAATTTAAATTACATGATCCACATTAACTCAAAACAAATACTGATTCCATTATTGGCCGTTTTAATGGAATACTCATTTCTTGATTGCACTGGAATCCAAAAAAAAACGGAATCATCAAGCCAAAATGTGGATTTTCTTATTAAACAAGGTAAAATTACCTGGAATCAAAGAACCGATTCTCTCTCTCTGAAAAGGGCAGAACATTTTACTGGTTTGGCTCATGTCAATCGTCCGGATAATTTTGAGGTAGCTGTTTTATATGGACGAATTCTCTACACCCGAGCCTTATTCTATGAAACGGATCCTGATGTTCAGGATGATTTGTTCACTCAAGGGTATAAAATCTGTCAATCCGCAGTCATGTCTCATTCTGAATTTGCTCCTTTATATGAAAATGCAAAGGGCGACAGTACATCAAAACTTTTATCAGCATTGGAAAAAGCACCTAAATCCGTTGTCTCCGGCTTGTACTGGTGGATCGAAAATTTTACAAGACATATCAATACAAAACCGGCGATAGAAAGGCTGAATTATCGGGATTTGGTGGAAATAATAATGTTTCGAATCCTTACCCTGGATCCAGGGTATCACTACAGCGGACCTTACCGTTTTTTCGGTTCGTTATATACACGAATCCCTGGGATTGAGTTATCTCAATCGGAAACATATTTTAACCAAGCACTTTCCAATCATGCGAATTATCTAGGCAACGCGGTACACATGGCTGAATTCTACCACCAGAAAGCTGGTAACAGAGAACAATTCCATAAAATACTGAAAGATGTGATAAAAGCTGAATTAACCGAATTTCCTGAAGTTATGGTGGAAAATCTTTTATATCAAAAACGCGCACAATATCTTCTTTCACAAGAGCCTCTTCTCTTCGAATAATGATTATAACCCAATTCTTTATCATACCAATAGGCAGTAATCGTTCTTTGTTCTTATATGATCCCTGTCCTAACTACGTCGAAAACGGATCGGAATATCACCTACGAATATTCATTATTCAATTCAAGATTTCATGGCGAAAGGTCTCATTACCTTTAAGCCTGACACCCTTATTGGAACTGCCATTGAAAAACTTTCAAAATAGGAGAATTTCCATGAGAATCATCCCATTGATTTTGTTGATTGGTATCTTGGCAGCCGAATCCGATGATACCCTTGCCAAAGCATCCAAAGCCCTGAAAGCCGGCCTCTATAAAGATGCTTTATCTCTTGTGATAGAAGCACATCAATCCGATCAGGATAACCCGGAAATCTTTCGCCTTAAGGCGCTCCTCCATGAAACACTGGATGAACCGAATGAGGCACTCACTGCATGGAAAAATTGCCTGAAACTTTCCAAGGATGAATTATTGAGTGAAGAAGCCACGATCCATATCCAAAGCCTGATCCTGGAATGATAAAAAGAGTTTTATTGATTCTTTTCTTAATGGGAATTAGCGGGTGTTGGTATGGTCCCGCAGTAAATGCCAATTATGATTTTGGAAAGGTTGGAAAAATAAATATAGATGAAGTTCGCGACCATTCCAATTTATCAGGGTCGGGAGAAATGGTGCAAACCAGCCTGACGCATAATTTTCTTAAGTACGGCTTTGGCGTGACCGAATCCGACTTAGGCGGTCCTATTGTGGATGTTGGGAACGGAGACCAGTCATTGAAATTGTCTTGCATTATCACGGAATTCACAGACTCTAAAGTGATCGTGGTGCCTTACCGTCACGAAGATCGAGGCTATACAAAAACGACAGTGGATCAATCTTCTGAAGCCGATGCCGGAAATGAAAAAG
>CAYNPR010000273.1:0-2357 GCA_964399115.1 uncultured bacterium
GGCAAAAGATTGTTATAGGTGCATGTATAACAACCATTATCTGGGTTGCAGCTACGTATCTTACGCCGCCGGATGGTGAAGAAACATTGCGCAAATTTGTAATGAAAGTCAATCCTGGTGGTCCAGGATGGGCAAAATATTCTCAAGGCACTGCGAATGAACCCTGGCCAGTACCGAAGGGCATTTTGTCCATGGTTCTGGGTTGTATGGCAGTTTACGGGTTTCTTTTGGGCGTAGGACAATTGATTTATGGTTATACGGAAAGTGGAATGCTGATTTGTGGATTGGGTGTTCTTGCATCACTGGGTCTTTTCAAGATATGGAAATAATATCAGCCTGTCGTTTTTTTTGTTTATTGCTTTTAATGGAAAATTATTGAACAGAATTTTTACCTGGGATTTTTCAATTAATATGCTGATTAGAACCATGAGAAAGTTCAAACTTTCGAATGGTTAAACAAAAAAGGTACACAATGAACAACGTAACACTTTTGGTTATGGCTGCGGGGATGGGCTCCCGATATGGAGGCCTTAAACAATTGGATGCTGTTGGTCCCAATGGCGAAACCATTATCGACTATTCCGTGTATGATGCCATCAAAGCCGGGTTCAACAAAGTAGTTTTTATCATTCGCCGGGATTTTGAATCGGAATTCAAAGCAAGGATTACAGATAAATATGCCGGCAAGATTCAGGTTGAATTTGCTTTCCAAGATCTGAACGATCTTCCCGACAGCTTCACTTGTCCGCGAGGCCGTGGAAAACCCTGGGGAACAGGGCATGCCATTTTATCTGCAGTTGATCTGATCCATGAACCATTTGTAGCAATCAATGGTGATGACTTTTACGGTAGGGAATCATTTAAGGTTGTGGCGGACTACTATAACAAGGAAACAGACCATTTTTCCATGGTGGCTTTTCAGTTGGATAAAACACTGTCCTTTTTTGGCGGTGTTACTCGTGGTCTGTGCACTGTAAAAGATGGGAAACTGGGTACGGTTATTGAAACCGACAATCTCCAGAAAACAGACTATAGTATATCATCAGATCGTGATATTGATCTGGATGGGAGTGAGCCGGTTTCCATGAATGTATGGGGATTCACGCCAGTGCTTTTTGAATATTTACGGGATTTGTTCGTAGAATTCCTTAAAAATGAGGGAAATGAACTCAAGAGTGAATTCCTGATTCCAACTGTAGTGAATGAGTTGATCCGAAGTGGCAAGGAAGATGTCCATGTGCTACGCAGTGGTGCTTCCTGGTTTGGTATTACTTATAAAGAAGACAGACCATTTGTCACAGGAGAAATTCAAAAACTGGTTGATGAAGGTGTATATCCTTCGCCCTTGTTTTAGGCATCTATCAAAATTCAACGTGGAAACATCTCCACCAACTTAAACTATCCTTTTCAATTATTTCAAGTTTGGCCATGGCGAAATTGATCATGGAAAAGTTCAATTAAATTCAAAATAATCAACGAATGAACATTTCAGTCATCATTCCCACATTCAATCGAAAACACATATTACCTCGTGCGCTTGATTCGGTCTTTAACCAAACTTATCAACCATTGGAGATCATTCTCGTAGATGATGGCTCTACGGATGGTACCGCGGATTGGCTTTCTGCTAATTATTCATCACTCCAAATAATCCAACAATCCAATAAAGGTGTCAGCTCAGCAAGAAATGCGGGAATAAATAGGGCAAAAGGAGAATGGATCGCTCTCTTAGATTCCGATGATGAATGGCTTCCAGACAAATTGGCAAAACAGGTTCAGGCACTCAAAGAAAATCCGAAATTCCTGTTTTGCCATACAAACGAGATTTGGATTCGAAATGGAATTCGGGTGAATCAAATGAAAAAACATAAAAAATATGGTGGAAATATTTTTGAGAAATGTTTGGATATATGTCGCATTTCTCCATCATCATCCTTATTTTATAAATCCATTTTGGATAATGTGGGACTTTTCGATGAAGAATTGAAAGTGTGTGAAGATTATGATCTTTGGCTTCGTATAACGGCGAAATATCCGGTTTGGTTTTTAGACGAATTATTAATTAAAAAATACGGAGGTCACGATGATCAATTGTCAAAAGTTCCGGAAGGAATTGAGCGGTACCGGATTCAGTCTCTGGAAAAAATTCTCTTGTTGAATAAACTTGACAAGGCCCAGGCTGATGCTGCCAGGGACATGATTATTCAAAAACTCAGGATCTATGCCATTGGCCTGGAAAAAAGGCGGAAAATGGAAGAATTCAGGCATATAGAAAAAAAGATTCAGGGTTGGACTCATATGTAACTTCAGAATTAGATTCCAAGGCTGTGGCATTGTGTCGATTTCACAATGAGTTA
>CAYNPR010000274.1:0-2342 GCA_964399115.1 uncultured bacterium
TCAGTTACAAAGAAAATGGTGTTAATGAAGTAATTACTTACAACATCAAGATTAAAAAAAGGGCAGATTTATATCTGCCCTTTTTTTAATTCAATTACTTTAATAATACCAAACCTATTTATTTGTTATAGCAAAAACAAATAAATCAATTAGTTTCTGATGTAACTATAATTTCAATTATGCAGTATTTATTATCATCACATTCTTTGGTGCACAGATTAATACCACTACAACAATAACTCTTGGAGAGATTTAAGATGACAGAGGTCATTCCGTATGAATAAAATAACTTTAGTCCTTTGCTTTATTTTGGGCTCTTTATTTGGCCAAAGAGTCGTTGGTTATTATCCTCAGTGGGTACAAAATGGATTTCCCGTTTCTAACATTGATTTATCAGTCGTAACGCATGTAAATCATGCATTTGCCTGGCCCGATGTAAATGGAAATGTTTTATCTTATTCTAATATGTTGAATACAAGTCATAGCGAAACGATTCATGCGGGTGGTGGAAAATTTTTAATATCCTTAGGAGGTTGGGGAAACGACGTTGGATTTGCAACAGTTGCAGCTGATGCCCAATTGAGATCGACGTTCATTGATAATTTGATTGATATTTGTGATACCTATGGTTACGATGGAATTGATATGGATTGGGAACATCCATGGTCAAATGAGGACCGTCAAAACCTTAACTTTCTTATAGCTGAAATGGATTCGGTCTTTAATGCTCATGATCCAGAATTACTTATCACGATGGCAGTACCTATTTCAAATTGGGCTGGTCAATGGTATGACTTTTCTTTTTTAAAATTTTATGTGGATTATTTTAATGCAATGACCTACGATATGCATGGAAGTTGGACCAATGATGCGGGACATAATTCGCCTTTGTATCAATCGC
Organism: uncultured bacterium; assembly: GCA_964399115.1. Lineage (GTDB taxonomy): Bacteria > Fidelibacterota > Marinisomatia > Marinisomatales > UBA1611 > CAYNPR01. Next base: position 902 of record CAYNPR010000274.1, read on the forward strand.
CGCCGGGAGACCCTGATGGTTCTTGTGAAACTGCTATGAATTATTTGATTAATACAAGAGGCATTCCAGAAGGGCAAATAAATTTGGGTTTACCGTTTTGGGGAAAACGTTATTTTGCATCTGATATAAACGAATCTTTTACAGGGGATGTTGCTGATAAGTGGTATAATGAAATCCCTAATCTAATTGGTAATGGTTGGGAATATAACTGGGATAATATTGCACTTTGTCCTTATCTAAGGAAAGATGATTACTCGAGAATTATAACTTATGATGATCCGGAATCAATAGGATACAAGTGTGAATATGCAATTGAACTAGAACTAGGCGGTGTCATGATTTGGGCGTTGGGATACGATAAGACAACCGATGGACAAGTATTAATCGAATCTATTGATGAATATTTTTTAGGTGTTGAGCATGATGAGCCAGTGATAGTTCCAAATAAACTATCACTAAAAGCATACCCAAATCCATTTAATCCATCTTGTAGATTTGAATTTGATCTGGATCAGGCTGAGATGATTCAGTTGAATATTTATTCAGTCACTGGCGAAAATGTGGTTACCTTAATCCATGAAGAATTAGATAGAGGGAAGCATATTTATTATTGGAATGGAAAAAATTCGATTGAGAATTCTGGATCCAGTCTTTATTTTGCAGAACTTTTGGGTGAAAGATCAAAAACAGTTAAAAAAATAGTTTATTTAAAATAATATGAATTATCCGAATTGGTCTGAGGTTGATTGGCCTAACGGGTCAAAATATGTACCGGAACCCGAGCTGCATCCTCCAGCGTGAAAATTCGCCAAGATCATCTGTAAAGGTTGATTCGGGGCCTGTAAAAGAGAATACAGGTTCTCCTGCATCGTTCCAGCTTTCAAGCACCAGTGGGGTTAGTGCTGCGGGGTTAGCGGTTTGCCTTATGCCCCAGCCATCATTGATTAGGTTCCCAAAATTCAATATATCCAGAGAGACCTGGAATTTCTTTCCGGAAACGTCAATGTTCTGCAAAATGCGAAGGTCCAGATTAGTGAACCAGTCATTTAATAGGCCATTACGCTCAGCAATTTCGCCGCGATGTTCACTCAAATATTTATCCTGTTTGATAAATGTATCAAGAGCTTCCCAGTCATCTACGTCTGTAAGATTAATGCCACTTGTGTCTATTGGAATATAGATCAAATCATTACCGCCGACTCCATCACCATTTACGTCTCCGCCATATGTAAAGGAATAACGATTCCCTCCTGAGTAAACGTATTGGTTTCCTTCGCCCATTTCAAAAAATAATCCTACATTCGTTGACATAGACTCACTCCAGTCTCGCGTATAAGATGCGCTGGCAATAATCCTTTGTCTCATTCCAAACTGTGCATAGCTCAGATTTGGATTATTGGGGTCGCCCTGAACAGGCTGGCTCTGGAAAAGTACACTGGCT
>CAYNPR010000275.1:0-2330 GCA_964399115.1 uncultured bacterium
GGGAAAACAACGGAAATAATCCACCGGTAGTCAGAACACCTCTGCCGGACGTGACCATTGATGAAGATACTTTTAGCGCGATAATCATCCCCGTTTTGGAAGAATATTTTACTGATACAGACGAAGAAGATATCCTGTCTTATACGGCGAGTGCCTTGGAAGTTGGTCTTGATTCACTATCCATAAACACTGGCCTAATTGTATATCCAACGGAAAACTTTGCGGGTTACATCAACATTATGATCATTGCTAGTGATACATACGGTGAATCAGTGGCCGACACTATGATGCTCACTATTGAAAATATAAACGACGCCCCGGTATTAATAGAGCCATTACCGGATGTCACTATTGACGAAGATGATTTTGGTGCGATAATCATACCGGCCCTGGAGGTCTATTTTAACGATGTGGATGAAGGAGACCTACTCTCTTATACGGGAAGCGCTTTGGGTGAAGGTCTTGATTCCTTGTCGTTCAGCACTGATGGTGGTTTTACCGCCATGGCCAGTTATCATGGATCCAGGATCATGACCATCAAGCGTTCTGCAATGAAGAAGAAATTAAACAGAAGGGTTCCGACCCCATCCCAGAAAGATAAACCGGGCCATCTGGACAGAATATCTGAAAATGCAGTCAGTCACATTATAGATATCCGCCAGAACAGTTCCAACAGCCGTACCGATTCCACGGCCCTGATTGTCTATCCCACGGAAAACTTTGTAGGCGATATTGATATTGTGATTGTCGCCTCCGATTTGTCCAGTATGTCAGTAGCGGATACGTTAATGCTGACTATTGGAAACGTTGGCGACGCTCCAGTTGTGGTTAATCCCATAGCCGATATAGAAGTGGATGAGGACAGTGGGCCCGTACTATTGAATATAAATGGGGTGTTCGATGACGTTGACATTGCTGTCGGCGACAGTCTGACCATTACTGCCACATCATTGGCCGATACGCTTGTAACGGTGGAATATGATTCAAACAGTGTTCCACTGCTTGTATTTGCGGAAAACGGCAATGGTGAGACGGATGTAATTGTTACTGCTGAAGACCTGTTTGGATTAACCGCAAACGATACGGTTCACGTATCCATCCTTCCTGTGAATGATGCACCGACAGGGTTTGGCCTTTTAAATCCTGCAGATAGCACCGAATTAAATATAACCCCCAATGATATAAGTCAGGAACTAAACATCACGTTCGCTTGGGAGTCCAGCTCAGATGTAGATGGTGATGATTTAAGCTATGAGTTTGTACTTTATAACGGGGTCTATGGGCCAGACACACCAGTGTTAATTGATACTGTGTTGTCAGATACTGTGTTACATATTCCATATGTTTATATAGCTGAACTGATTGGCATGTCAGGACAAACCAGCATAAGTGCAGACTGGGTTGTATTTACTACAGATGGTATTGATACAACAATGTCAAACCATGTTTGGAATATTCTATTTGATGCAAGTGATGTCCTATCAATAGATGGAGGAGTTGTACCTGATAAATTTGCTCTATACCAGAACTATCCGAATCCATTTAATCCCATAACTCAGATTCGATACGACCTGCCTGAAGATGCTATGGTCAATATTACTATATATGATATTATGGGACGTAGCATACGTTCATTAGTGAAAAGTAGGCAAACCGCTGGATACAGGCTGGTTAGATGGGATGCCACCAATGACAAAGGTGAAAGTGTATCAGCAGGAATGTACTTTTATACTATACAAGCAGAAGATTTTAGACGAGCGAAAAAAATGGTATTATTAAAATAATTCGACCCTTTCATAATTCTCGGTGCGCCCCGCCCCCTCTTTAAATTTTCTACAACAACTTTTTTGCAATCCTTATGCCGAGCTGGATATTATTCAATGCCAATTCCTTATTGGCATCCAAGCTCCTTCCATCCGTCTTTTTCACAATTTCTTTGAGTAAAAACGGCGTCAGCTCCTTTCCACTTATTTGTTTTTCTTGTGCTTCATGAATGGCGCCATCGATTATTTTTTCTATTTCATCACCCGGGATTTCATCTTTTTTGGGAATAGGGTTAACAACCAAGGTTGACGCGCTCAGCCCCGCTTCCATGTTTTTTTGATGAATATGAGCGACCGCATCCGGGCTTTCCACAAACAAAAGGCCATGAAGTCCGGAATTGCGTGAATAAAAAGATGGGAATTCATCAGTCTCAAATCCCAACACGGGAATTCCCAGGGTTTCCAGCATTTCCAGCGTCTTGGGCAAGTCAAGGACGGCTTTTGCTCCGGCCGACACGACAACCATGGGTATGGAACCCAGGGCCGTAAGGTCTTCAGAAACGTCAA
>CAYNPR010000276.1:0-2322 GCA_964399115.1 uncultured bacterium
ATGATATTGCCGAATTAGCTCACGGTTACGGCGCATTGGTTTTAATTGATGGAGCTCAAATGGCAGCGCACATGCCTGTCCAGATGTCTGGGCACAGAAATCCCGCAAGGGACATCGATGCTTTTGTTTTTTCCGGGCATAAAACCTATGTTCCAGGATCCCCAGGCGTTGTCGTGTGCCGCAAGAATATTTTAACGGCCATAGAACCAGAAGAACTGGGTGGCGGAATGGTAGAAGATGTATTTGTTGATAAATATATCATCAAAGATTATTTCCCTGATCGGGAAGAAGCGGGGACGCCAAATATTCCCGGTGCCATTGCCCTCGCAGCGGCAATCGAGGTCATGGAACGTATCGGGATGGAAACCATTTATCAGAAAGAAGATGAACTGGTCCATGATGCCATGGAACGGATGAAAAATATTCCGGACGTAATTATTTACGGTGAAACAAACAGCGAAAAATGCTCCCGGGCTGGCTCTATTTCGTTCAATATCAAAGAAATGCACCATGGGCTGGTGGCTGCCGTATTAAATGATTATTTCAATATCGCTGTCCGTAACGAATGCTTCTGTGCCCATCCTTACGTGAAAGAATTGATCTTGGATGATATGCTGGACGCCATCACCGATATCCCGGAAGAAGAAATAGAATCGAAATACAGATTGCTGGCTGGCATGGTGCGGGCATCTTTCGGACTCTATAATAAATCTGAAGACGCTGATGCTCTGATTAATGCATTACAAAAAATCGTTTCCAGGAAAAAAGAATTCATCGGATTGTATCATGTAGATGAAAGTGGTAATTACGTACACAACACTTTTCAAATGGCTGCGGAGAACAATTTTTCAGTTGATGAGTTATTGAATGATTATCTAGCGGATTGAATTCATATTCTACTGAAATTAATAACCTATGAAATCCATTATTCTTTTTCGCCATGGGAAATCGGACTGGGATATCGATTACGATGTGGACCATAACCGCCCATTGGCAAAACGGGGGATCAAGGCTGCTAAAAAAATGGGGCGATTTCTTGCTGAACAAAACCAACTTCCTGATTTAGTGATATCGTCTACGGCCGTCCGTGCAAGAACCACTGTAGAACTTGCCATGGAAGCTGGAAACTGGAATTGCCAAATGGAACTTGAATCTGCCATTTATGGTGGCTCACCGGGTACATTATTAAAATTAGCTCAACAGCAGGACAATACATTGGACTCCATCTGCCTGGTGGGACATGAACCGAATTTTTCCATGTTTATCTCCAGAGCTTCTAATGACGGATATATCAGATTCTCCACAGCAAACATGGCAAAAATTGACTTCCAGGTGAATCAGTGGAAGGATATTCGTTTTTACGAAGGAAAACTGGATTGGCTGCAGCGACCAAAGGAATTGGATTGACTTTACAATCTTAAGTGAAATTGTATCTCATCAATACTGATTGAATGGGAAATAATAAATTAATACAGCATTATAACAACCAGATCGCTTCTTTTTATGAACATTTTCACAATACAAAAGAGCGACAGGATGTTGAGGATATTCACCAGCTCCGTGTGTACACCAAAAGGATCAAGACAAATCTCACTTTAATGGAAATTATCAGCAATGATGAATTTTCTAAAAAAGAACATTATAATTTATTTTCCAGGCTGTTCCGTAAAGCAGGCAAACTCCGTGAAAACCAGATACATCTTGACCTCATAGAAAACTATGATTCTCACCAACTAACGCCTTATGAAGAGCATCTCCTCCAAACAAAAATAAATGAAATGGAAAACGTACAGATGGAATTGAACGCATTCGATTTTTCAAAACTAAATAACCTTGATAATTCCTTGCTGGAAAAAGTGAGCCATATTTCTGATGAAACCGTGGCAGAACAATCTATAGCATTTTTACTAAAAAAATTAAACCGGGTTGAAAAACTAAAGAGTAAAATAAATAATGAGCACAAGCTCCATAAAATCCGAATTCATCTCCAGGCTGTACGGGAAATTCTCCGGCTAATGGTTACTATTCAATCTGCGGAAATCATATATCAATTTCAGAACGACTCCAAAGCTCTCACAGACATGATTGGAAAATGGCATGATTATTCAGTGCTGATCTTTTCCCTAAAACAATTTACCGATGAAAATATACTTCAAAACCTGAATCAAGTGACTGGGCAAATTGAAGCAGAGTATGAATTTATTCGAAAAAGCATTGGCCATTCCCTGGACAATTATCCTGACCCAGCCAAACTTGAGGTAATTGAGCAATGGCCTTCATTCAACGCCTAAAGATCCAACTTTTCAATCCGTCGCTGGTGCC
>CAYNPR010000277.1:0-2305 GCA_964399115.1 uncultured bacterium
CTGCAATGGCCATGAGTGGTGGTAAGTCTGTCCCAGAAGGGAATCTTTGATTAAGGCCATATTCAATGTCTGCATCAAATAAAATAGGTACTTTTGAAAGTGTTTGCATTTTATTCATCAATGCTATAGAACTGCTAGCATCACCATACCATAGATGGATCGTCCCAATACCATCTGATGCTATAAGTGAATTTATTTTTTTCCATTTTTCCGAAGATACATCCTTTAATCGCATGTTCATCCGGTAGACCATCATTTGCCCTATTTTTTCCCGGAGAGATAATTGAGTCAAAGTTTTTTCTGCCCAATTTGAAGGATCTTGAGTTATAGGAGATGTTGAACAACTCGTCAATGTTAAAAGGATAAAAAGAGATGTCGGTAACAGATATTTATTTAACATATATATTTTTTAATGAAGATTAAATACGATTAATTAATATTAGATCCATTAAATGCATTTTCAAAAAATCGTAAATGTTCATCCAACGTATTGGTCCAATAATCCCAATTATGCCCACCGGGTTTTTCCACATAAAAATGCGATATATTTTTATCGATCAAGCGATGATGGAGTGATCTATTTATATCAATAAAGAAATCATCAAAACCACAATCAATAAAAATGGATAAATTTTTATTTTTGACCAAATGAACCATGTTTACAATAGAATTTTCCTTCCATCTTTCCGGGAATTTTTCATAAGAACCAATTTTATTTGAAATTTCCCATTTTACCGTTGAATACGTTAAATCCACTCCACCACTCATACTGGAAACAGCGTTAAATATGTTCTGATGTCGAAATGCAAGGTAAAGTGCACCATGTCCACCCATACTCAGACCAGTGATTCCTAGTTTTGAAATCCTGTAATTCTTGCGAAGCCAGGGAATAACTTCTTGAATCATAAATGTCTCATACTGACTACTTTGATCGATGGGGCTATCTAGGTACCAAGAGTTTGGGCTGCCATCAGGACAGAAAATGATCATATTAAAATGATCTACCCTGTCAACCAGATTGGTATGGTTGGACCAATCGAGGTAATTACCGCCATGACCGTGAAGTAAAATTATAATAGAAAATTCCACTGACTCATTTTTATAGGAATCTGGAAGGACAACAAGGGCTGGAATATTTTTATTCATCGCAGCACTAAATACACTTACGGTTTCAGAGGTCCCGGCATAAAGCTGAAAAAGAACATGTAGGAGAACAATAGGAATATGCTTCTTCATCAAGACTATTATTTTACCCATTGGGAAGGCCAGAATACTAACACATCTTTAGATTAATATGGTTTGAATCAAATGGACACAATGGAAAGACCCTGGGATTGGGACTAGGATATTCCTTTTAATTTAGGATAAATTATTTTCGAGGCTTATGTAGAAGATAATTTAATGGATGAACTAGTCTGATTTACCTTTGAATTTGAATGTTCTGATCTCAAATGGTTTCAGATTCAGTTTTATCGAGTCATCAATATATATCTTGTCTCCAATTTGCTTCCATTCCATAAGATCACACTCTGCTAGCGAACCCTTTATATAAAGAAAACCATTTGAGTTACGCCCGTTTGTTTCGACAACACGAATGATCCACGCATCTTCCTTTTCAGCCTTCTTTAATACGGACAGTTCCAGGCCATCTCCGGTTAAACCAACAGGCATCTTTGCTTCTGATCCTAAACCTTCAAACAGGATTGGTCTCTGGTTCAGGCAGGCTGACTCAGCCAGCACATTTGAACGAATTAGATCAGACTGATGAGGAAAAAGGCTGTAGGTAAATTCATGAGTTCCCTGGTCCGCATCTGGATCCGGATTATTGGGCGAACGGAGCAGGTTCAGATCCAGGATATTATCATGGACCATGTAACCGTATTTAGAATCATTCATAAGCGCTACTCCGTAATCGTGGTCAGAAAGATCAGCATACTTATGACCAACCACTTCAAACTTGGCCTTATCCCAGCTGGTGTTGCGGTGGGTATTCCGTTTTACATGCCCGTACTGAATATCAAAGGAAGCCTGCTCTGATCTCACATTTACCGGGAAATGGACCCGAAGCATTTTATGCTTTTCTTTCCAATCTATGGATGTATAAAAATCCAACCGCTTTGAATTTGGATTTAATGAGACCGTCTGCTCGATCTTTGAATTTCCAACCAATAAACTAAATTTTAATTCCTGTACCACATCTCCGGTTGATCCTGGAACAGCATTGCTGGCAATAGCAGTCTCCATCAGCGCATCCCGATAGTAGAAATCAACATCCCAGGCGTCCCAGTCATTAGGACGGTCTTCA
>CAYNPR010000278.1:0-2295 GCA_964399115.1 uncultured bacterium
CCATTTCTAGTGGAAATAGTATTATAACCGCAATAACATTAAAAAAATCATGTACTGTTGCTGCTGCAAAAGCACGCCTGAATTCATTAGTTCTATTAATATGGCCGATCGATACAAGCATGTTGGTTATTGTGGTACCTATGTTTGCGCCCATGATCATTGGGATGGCGCCAGATAGAGTTAATGCTCCACCACCAACCATTCCAACAATCAATGAAGTAGTTGTAGACGAACTTTGAAAAATAGCTGTTGATACAATACCGATAAATAACGCTACAAAGGAATTGCTAGTGGTAGAGATAACTGTTTTGGCAAAATCTCCACCAAGATCATTTATACCTATAGAAAGACCCTTGATCCCTGCCAAAAATAAATAAAGCGCACAAAAAACACTTATGATTTTGAAACCTATATTCATTGGGCCTTTACTCATATAATTAAATTATTTGTTGGTTTGAACTATCGCTAGATATATAAAAGTTATAATGGATTTTTTATAATTGTGTCAGCGCAAAATATCTGAGCATGAGGTTAAACATTAAGATCGGAGAAAAGCCTACCCAAGTATGCATCAAATATATACTTAAAAAAGCAAACCCCTAAGAGGCTTATATCATATCCCGATATTCCACAAAAAAGCCCCGGAACCAATCGGGGCTTTTTTATTAATGAAGGCTAAAACCCTTGCATTAAAAGATGTATCTGAATCCCAGCTGCATTCTCCAACGGGAAAATTCACCCAGGTCGTCCGTGAAAGTTGATTCAGGACCTGTGAAGGAGTATACAGGTTCGCCATCATCATTCCAACTGTCAAGCACTAAGGGTGTGAGTGCTGAAGGATCTGCTACTTTTCTTACGCCCCAGCTGTCACTGATCAGGTTTCCGAAATTCAGAATATCCAAAGACACCTGGAATTTCTGGCTCGCTACTCCAATATTCTGAAGAATCCGAAGATCCAGATTCGTAAACCAATCGTTCAATAATCCATTCCGTTCAGCGATTTCGCCACGATGTTCACTCAAATATTTATCCTGTTTGATAAATGCATCCAATGCATCCCATTCAGAAGCGGTTGTCAAGTTTATATCGTTTGCATCTTTGGGAATATAGATTAAATCATTCCCGCCGACGCCATCGCCATTTACATCGCCAGCATAGGTGAATGAATATCGGTTCCCACCGGAATAAACGTATTGGTTGCCTTCTCCCATTTCAAAAAACAACCCTACGTTTGTGGACATGGTTTCACTCCAGTCTCGTGTATAGGTTGCAGTGGCGATAATTCGCTGCTTCATCCCAAACTGGGCATAACTCAGGCTTGGTTGATTAGGGTCTCCCTGAACGGGTTGGCTTTGGAAAAGGACACTGGCAATCTCGGTGGATTGCAGGTTGTTTTGCGCATCCAGATAGGTGTAAGCCAAACTGGTATTCAAGCCAAATCCAAAGCGTTTTCTCAGTTGTGCCGTAAAGGTCATGTTTGATCCTTCATTCACATTGTCTATGACATATACACCTTCACCAGATCCAGGATAGAAGGAATTCAGTTCGTTGGCACCTACTCCACCAAAATATGGACGACCATCAGCAAGATTCCGGACAGGAGAGACCAAGTCCGCATTCCTCATATAAATGGAATTCAGATCCTTACTGTAAACCAGTTCAACCGTGGCCAGCATATCACCTGCTAATGATTTATCGACGGCAACATTGGTTGTCATGACCTGGGGCCATTTGAAATCGTCCACCATGGCGTTCAGATCAAAGGATTGCTGCAAGACGGATTTCCCATCAATGTGGCGTCCATCCCCACTGTCCGTTTCATGATCTGCATTGCTGCCGTCCCCGGGTATATTGGGGTTATTACCTGGATTAGAGATGACATTTCCGATCCAAACAAATGGCAGGCGCCCAGTGAATACACCCACACCGCCACGAACCTGAAATGAACGGTTACCAGTAACATCATAGTTGAATCCAAGACGTGGAGACAGCAATGGTGTTGGATCCGGTAGTTTCGCCTGGTCAACTGTTTCAGTTTCATCATTCTCATCCAAAAGGCTTAACGAATCAGTTGAAAATGGGTTTGCCACCGGTTCGGTGATATATTGGGGGATATCAATGCGTAGTCCAGCTGTGACTTTTAGTTTATCGTTAACAGACATCTCATCTTGACCATAGAACGACATTTGGCCCACTTCAATGATCTCACCCTTAAATGGTCCTGATCCAGCCATTCCTGAAAAATCTGATTGACTAGCACTATCCGGTGAGGTAGAAGCTAAAAAAGCATCTATG
>CAYNPR010000279.1:0-2292 GCA_964399115.1 uncultured bacterium
TCTTGTTTCTCTTTATTTGGAATGGAATCGTATCTCAACCTTACCGGATTCCTTTAGTGAATTGACGGGTCTCATAAATCTGTATTTGAATAATAACGTTCTTTCGTCACTCCCGGATAATTTGGGCAATTTGGAAAACCTTTATTTTTTAGATTTAGGATATAACGAACTACCCTCGGTCCCTGAATCAATCTGTGATTTGACAAACTTGACCTATCTATGGTTGTTTAATAATAATCTGGAATCACTTCCGGACTGCTTTTGTGAACTTAACTTGGACTGGAATAATGATGACAATGGTGGTTATCCCTATTTTGCTATCGGGGCAAATATGCTTTGTGACAATGTGGATTCCTGTGTCGCTGAGAGCGAACATTTTGAACTGAGCCTGGATCAATTCTATTATTCTTTCCCCGTTTATGCGCCCCAAGATTGCGATAGTGTTTCACTTAAAGATGAGTTATTTCCATATCAATTCAGGGTATCTGCACCTTACCCAAATCCTTTCAATCCTGAAACAAGGTTAAAGATGGTGATACCTTTCGATAGAAAAATGGATATTCGTGTTTATGATTTATTGGGGAATGAGATTGGTGTGATCTCAAATAATTCGATATACAGAAGCGGGTCACACCAGATTACCTGGTCGGGAACCATGCAACCCTCGGGTGTCTACTTTATAAAATTTGATGATGGGATGGATGTTCAAATCCGGAAAATGATCTTAGTTAAATAAAAAATTAAAAGAAATATTTTATTTCAAATCGAAAATGGGAGAAATCTTCCATTTTATTAAACTGATAATTTTCTCCATCCGGATGATCGTCTGTTCCAATGATTTTTGTCATTCCTATTAGACCCAATAAATCCTGAGCTATGTTATACTCAATCTTATACTCGGTTAATGAGCCGGAAATTCCGTCCACACCTGTGTACTTTTCCAAATCCAACATTGATGTAACGGATAATTTCAATTCTTCATTTAAAAACATTTTATCTATGATGATAATCCCTGCTTTATTTGTGATCACAGCCAGAGGAACACCCATCCCAGAGGTAAAAAGATCTTCCGGTGTCATTTCTTCAGGGTTATATGCAAAACCAGGAATATCTATCTCTACATCAGGCAAGGTATCAGCAGAATTATAGTCGATCATTTCATGATTAAAATATTGAGCAATAAAGTTGATACTGAGAGGTAATTCTGTTTCAATTTGCAATGTTGTTTGGCGGTAGGTTGCTTTTTCACTCATTGGATAGGAAAAAGCAAGGCTATCATAGAATGAAATAGGATTTGGATCTACACGTTCGATAGTTGAATTTTGATCTTTAGTATTAAAGATCCCTATATCACCTCTTAAAATAAAATAATCATTAAGAAAAGTTGTGCCAAAGCCATATATATTGGTTTTTCTATATCCAAAAACAAGGTCCGGTGACGGTTTAAAACTATTCCATTGTTTAGAATAATATTGATTTACACCACTAAAGTTGAAAACCCTGTCATATCCGGAATAATATGAAAATGAAATTTCGCCTTTAGAATGTGAATACACACCATAGATTCCACCTTCCAATGGTAATCCTTGAATGGGAAAAATCTGAAGAGGTTCGGGATAAATTGGTAAGTTGATCGGAAAATCATCATCTCCCAATGGAAGCCTGTTGATACTATGAAGGGGTGAGAATACAGCATTTAATTTCAAATTACCTAAATAGTAATCAAGCGCTCCGGACATGGTAGCCATTTTTCTCTCAGTTCCCAAAAAGAAAATGTAATAGTAATCGAATGCACTGGCGTTATCCAATGGACTGTTCTCATCTACGTTTCCCCAGGAGTGGATTTGTTTCCCGATCCTAAATTCATAATTAGATCCGCTATAAGTCATATAGAGTTCGCGCATATCCAATCGAAAATCCTGGGGGTCCTTTGATCCTAGGAAGTAAGTATCATCCCGGATTTGGTATTCCAAAACAAAATTTCCATTTAAGGAGAGTTTATCGGATTGGTGTTCAAATTCCAGCGAACCCATCCTGTAGGGGATGTCTATCATAGAATAATCGGAGAGTCTTCCAATATGTGCAAAATCTACATAACCACCGATAGACATACCTGCTCCATTCCCAATAGAGACTGATATCAATAAAATGAAAATAACTTTTTTCATGAGTTATCCTTGTTCAATAAAGCTTCGTTTAGCCAATTTAATACTTCTGTCCCTTGCGTGATCCAAGCCTTTTCAAGTCCAAAATCCGGGAAGTTACCCAGCAGTTCTCCATTCCAGGCATAAG
>CAYNPR010000280.1:0-2224 GCA_964399115.1 uncultured bacterium
GTTGCCCCGGGGATATTCTTTGCTCGGGAACGGATTCCTCACCGATCAAAGTGGAATCATCCGTTGAATATACAAGTGTTGAATTTTTCATGTAAGAGTGCGGAACAAACCGACGTTGAATTTTGTTCCCAATTCCTCCCTAAAAACATACTAATTTTTTTCAGTAATAATACAGGAACAATTTAACGATAATGGACATCGAAACCATTTTTTCAATTTTGCTGCGGAACAACCTTTAAATGCCGGCCAGTCAAGATTTCATTAAAACGGGACAACCTATCGGGTTGATCTTAAAATTTGTCCTTGGGTTGTGTTTGATTCCCTTTGCTTACCCACAGGCTGGAACCGGCAAAGGTTCTTTTGCCGAAACCGGGATCTTTTTGAAGAACTTTCATTTTGACTGGGAATCCCATCCTACGGAGACATCCACTTCATTCTCAGTTGATCTTAAGAAATTCAGTTTCGGATTTAAAGATTTTTCAATGGAATATATAGATGAAAAAGACAAACAGTTCATCCAGTTTGATCTCAAGGGGCCTGAACTGTTGGTTGACGATTTTGAGCTAAACGTGGATATGATTGCGCCGGACTGGATCTCAATCCAGCAGAGGATCCGTATTGAAAAATGGCAAGCCGTCCCCCTGACTGCAATCCAAATCCTGTCGGAGAGCGTTGACCGGTTTTTATTGGAAAACGAACGCTACCCCAAATCATTCACCGAACTGGCGGTAAAAAGGTACGTGGATTACGAGAATGCCTATTTTGATGATCCCAATTGGATTTACGAAATAAACGTGCCGGAAAATATTACTGCAACACCCACCCAGTTCCATCCCTGGCCGGATGCGCAGGTCATCACGCTGGAATGGCCCAGCCAATCCTTTAATGGAGCCTTCAACACCGATTTATCGAATATTCCCGACTTGCCCTGGAAATTCAAGGTCAAGGTCGATGAAATCACCCAGACGGTCACGTCAAAGACAAGAATCAATTATTCTCCCATGTCCGCAGAATTTGATTATCATCAGTTGCGAGGTTCATTCCAATTCGACGATTTCACCTTATCGGCGATTCCGGAGGGTGATCTGATGAACCTGGCGCAATTCGAAATCCCCGCCTTCCTGCTCCAAGCCAACCAGATGGCCTTTACCGGAAGCCTGTCGGATTCCCTTCCAATCATTCACCAGGGAAAGGGGAAATTCCGTGTGCGAAACGTGGAAATGAAAATACCGGAAAGAATAACCAAGGATCCGGAAATAGAAAAGAAACTGGAAAAAATTGGAATCTGGAACAATGCCTTACAGGTCAAATTGCTGGAACTGAACCTGATCCTTCTCAACGAGCAAGTGGGAGAATTTCAATTTACCTGCCAGACACCCTTTTTCCGCATCAACCTGGATGGAGAATTTCTGCTTCATCAGCATGTCCATACACCGAATATGGTTCTTCACAATACGGAACTCCGGTTCCATCCAATATCCCTGGGGCTCAGGGAAATGATCAAAGAGTGGGAACGGAAAAATGGCCAGATTCTCCCAAGGCAGGGCGCAACCATCGTGCTGAAAATCGACGGACCACTGGACCATCCCACCGTCCACGGTCTGAAACCGAATTAAACGATGAATTACCTGCTTTTCACACTCATCAACAACGGTTTCAACCTATTGCAAATGCTGATCCTGGTTCGGGTCATTCTCAGCTGGATTCCCCATGATCCATACCATCAGGTGATTCAACTGCTATACCAAATCACTGAAGTCATTCTTCGCCCAATACGGGAAATCCTTCCGGTTCAAGGTGCCGGATTCGACTTTTCTCCCATCGTGGCATTTTTCCTGCTGGGATTTGCAAAAAAGCTGCTGCTGACGGCGGTGTAAATGGAAGAATAGCCCATAGTATATCATCCAGATCTACCCATCATCCCACAAACAAAAAACCCCACATTCGTGGGGTTTTTCATTAATTAGTATGGTTTGAATCAATTACCCACCATTAATAGTGCACAATACCCTGCCATCGGTAACGTTTTGAGACGTTACATCCGTACATCCTTCATCAACTGCTTCTTGAAGATCATCGTAATAATCTCCACATTGCGAAGTCCAATCACCAGGGAACGTATAGGCTGTCCCAGAAGTCGCGGCTGTTGAATAAGCCAGAGTATATTCCGCAAATGGATGTGCCGATAAATCCGCCTCCGCTTTTGTACAGTCGAAGACTACTC